>CAZCGD010000530.1:0-12904 GCA_964498105.1 uncultured Streptomycetaceae bacterium | reverse complement strand
TCCGGGGAAACCGGCAGCTGGGCAAAGATCAGGCCGATTGGCGTCGACCAGTACCTCCCGCGCTTGCCGGCACGGCGGCCGCTCAACCCGATCACCAGCAAGGATAAGGTGAAGCGCACCTTCGGCATCGAGATGCCGCATTGGGAATCTCAGCTAAGGTTCTTCCTGACGGGTTTCGCCGCCTCGAAGTCGCCCTGAGGCGGCAACTCATCCTTATCCGGCTATGGCCATAGTCAGGCCGCGTTAACACACCAACCCCGACCGTTCGTAACGCCGCGCCCCGGATCCCGCGTTAAACGAAACGCGCGCGTTTCAGGTGCAGGAAGATCGCGAATGCGTCATACGGGGTGACGCGAGGCTCGTTCAGGATCTCAGTCCCGGCAAACGCTCTGACTGCGGCGCCCTCGTGCAGCACGAACCGCGAGTACGCGTCGAGCGAGACCGGCACCTCGTAGTAAATACGGTATACCCTCTCCTGGCCGAGCCGGGTCAGGTCGAAGTCGAAGCGCGTGAACTCCCGCGTCTGCCCGACGTCGATTTCCAGCTCTTCCTTCAATTCCCGTCCCAGCGCCTGAACCGGTTCCTCGTCACCATCCACGGCGCCGCCAAAGCATCCCCAGTGCCCGGGATAAAAGATGTTCGGGACCGAATCCCGGAGCTGCATCACGTAGCGCCCGTCATCGAGCACCAGCAGCGCCGCGACCGCGTTAGCGGCCCGCAGCCGGTCGGTTGCGGCGAGAAACGGGTCCGCCCTCACCGGCAAGTCTTCATGCTGTTTTGCCGCGATTTCAGGCGCGCAGCACGTAGTCCATGGGCCAGTCGCGCAACGGGTCGAGATACTTACGGCCCCAGTCGACCATCTCCTTGAGTCCCGCTTCCCAGCTGATCTGCGGTTCCCATCCAACATCCTTTTTGATTGCGCTGGAATCCAGCCAGTAGCGCGAGTCCTGGCCCAGCCTGTCCCCGGTAATCTCGCAGATCTGCTCGAAGGGCATGCCGAGCGCCTGCGCGGTCAGCTCCACCACCTGCCGGATCGAGGTCGGGTCCTTGGGGCCGGCGTTGTAGATCGCGCCGAGCGGCGCCTTCTCGGACACGAGATGGATGGCGCGCGCCAGGTCGCGCGCGTGGATGTACGACTTCTCGGCGCGTCCGCCGCCCTGCAGGGGGAGCTTTTTCCCGGTGAGCCCGCACATCACGGTCTTGGGAATCACGCGGTGCAGGAGCTGTCCCGGGCAGTAGGCGTTCGAGGGACGGATGATGTTCATGGGAAATTTCTGATATTTGTGAACCGACACCAGATACCAGTCAAATGCGGCCTTGGATGCGGCGTACGGGCTGGTCGGCTGCAATGGAGTCGTCTCCTTCGCGGCGAAATCCACCGACCCGTAGAGCTCGGAGGTGCCGATCTGGATGAAGCGCTCGAGGTAGTCGCGCGCCGCCAACTCCTCGGCGAGACGGGCGAGCGCCATCGAGTTGGTCTCGAAGAAGCGCCAGGATTTCTTCCACGATACCGCCCCCTCTCCCTGCGCGGCGTAATTGATTATGACTTGCGGCTTCTCCCGGTCGAGCAACTCGAGCACCGAATCGAGCTCGTAGGTGATGTGGTACGCGTGATAGCTGAAGTTCTTGCGTTTCTCGATGTTGAGCGAAAATGGCTCAGGACGCAGCGGATTGCGACCCACCCCGATTACCTTCTTCGGGCCGGCGTGGTCGAGCAGATAAAACGCCGTGTGGATGCCGAATGAGCCTCCGGCGCCGAGTATTGCGTAAGTCTTCATGTCTGTTCTCCGGGTCATTCGTCAGCGGCCCGCGCGGAGACGCTACTCTTCCAGCACGGTCCAGTGCCAGTCGCCAGTGTAACCCGCCTCCTGGAAGAGCTTGATCCAGCCATCGGGGTAATCGTGAAACCTGGCCGTGAGAACCCACCTCAGGAAAAGCTCGCGCTCCCTGGGTGTGCGGTATGAATCGACCTGTATGAAGCCGTGCCCGGGCGCCAGGCGTTCGACTTCGCGCACCGCCTGGATCGCGCCATCGCGATCGAGATTGTGGATGGAGTTGATCGAGATGACGGCGCTGAAACTGTTGCTGGGAAACGGCAGCCGTTTGGCGCTGCCCAGATGCAGCCGTCCGACCACCTCGGGCTCGCAATGCATCAGCGCATACTCGGAAATGTCCAGCCCGAATGCCTCGATACCGGGACAGACTTTCATCAGATCTTTCACCAGGAATCCTTTAGCGCAGCCCACATCCAGCACGCGATCGCCCGGTTTCAGATGGAAGTGGCGGACGATGTCCTCCGCGATCGGAACCCAGCGGCCGTCGTAGCGATAACCGCCGTAACCGACTTCCCTCGGACCGTCAAAATACAACTCCCCATATTGCCTCGCGATCTCGATATTCGCCGAGGTCTGCGCCTGGTTGCGCTGGGCCAGGTTGCGCCTGGTCTGCGGCAAACGCGCCAGTAGATTCGCTTCGGCCATCAGCCCGATTCCTTCATGCGCTGCGCCCGGCGCGCTCCAGCCCTTCCGCCAGCGCCGTGTAGCGGAAACCGGGAAACGCTTTCAAGCAGTTGGTGATGTCAAAAAAACGGTGCGGCAGGTGCGGACGCGGACCGGTGCGCGGCACGCTTTGCACCGCGATGCGGTTGCCAAACTGCTTCGCCATCATATGCGCTATGTCGTGAAAAGAGGTCGCCACCCCGGTTGCCGCATTCAGCGTCCCGCGGCTGCGGTGAGCGAGGATCAACGCCGCGAGCGCCGCCACATCCTCCACCAGCACGTGATCTCGTTGCTCGTCGCCGTCGCCGAAAATCGCGATTGGCTCGCCCCTGGCGGCCTGGCGCCGGAAGCGATTGGGGCCGTAGCCATTGTGCGGATCGGCGGCGCCGTAGATGAGCGTCGGGCGCAGCAGGGCGAAGGGCGCAGCGATGGCGCTCTTCAACATCAGTTCGCGCGCGGCGTGCATCATGCCGTGCAGCGTCGACGGCGCGCAATACGATTGCTCGGTCACCGGGTTCTGGTCGTCGGCATAAACCGCGTCGGAACTGATGTAAACGAAGTGCGCCACCCCGGCACTGGCGAGCGCGCCGCATACTGCCTCCGCCATTGTCAGGTTCTGCATCAACATCGGGGTCGTCTTGGCCGGAGCGATGGCCGAAACCATCACGATGCTGTCCGCCGGCCTGAGCAAGGCCGCGAGTTTCTTTCCCGCGCCGGGTTGAAGCAGGTCGAGCTCCCTGCGGGTCAAGGCCAGCGTCGCGACGCCGTCCAATTCGAGGCGCCCCTTGATCGCGCCCCCGACGAAGCCGCCGGCGCCGATGATCACCACGCGGCCAGGCTTGATGGGCGCCGCATTGAGATGTTCAAGCATGACGCTCTTTCCGCGCTGCGCGCGAGGGTGGCACGCCGAGTGTGAAATAGCTTAAGCCCGCCGCTGCCACCGCCCCCGTGTCGAGCACGCGATACGGATCCACGATGATGCGGCCGCGCATCGCGCGCGCGAGCTCGGCGGGCGCGAGGCCCTTGTACTCTGCCCAGGGCGTCATGATCACGAGCGCGTCAGCCTGTGCCGCGGCCTCCAGCGGGCTGGCGCAGGCCTCTGCCCGCGGATGGTCCGCCACCCGCGCGGGCACCACCGGATCGTGAATGCGCAGCCGCCACGGCTTTAAGTTCCGGATCAACGCGAGAGAGGGGGAATTCCTGGTGGAGTCCGTATTCTCCTTGTAGGCAAGCCCCAGCACCGCGACGACCGCATCGGGCTTCGCCGCCAGCAACTCGCGGTGCAGCGTGCGCAGCACCCAGTCCCGGCGGTGGCGGCTGTTGTCCATAAATGAGCGGAGCAACCCGGCTTCCGCTCCCGTCTCCCCGGCGAGACGCAATACGGTCGCCAGGTCCCGCTCCAGGTTGCCGCCCGCGAGCCCGAGACCGGGCGCGAGATAGGCGTGCTGGCCGATGCGGCGGTCGAGACGCAGCGCGGGGACGATCTCGTTCCAGTCGGCGCCGATGCGCTCGCTCAGCCCGGCGAGCGTGTTGGCGACGGTGACCGAAGCCGCCAGGCAGCAATTGATCGCGATCTTGGCCAGTTCCGCGCTCTCGTAGCGCATCGGTAATACCGGGCAGCCAAAGGCCTCGAGGAACCCCCGGTAAGACGCGGGCAGGGGAACGGCCGGATCAGCGCACCCCACGATGAACCGCTCGGGGTGCTGCGCGCGCTCCACCGCGCGGCCAAAGACCAGCGTTTCCACCTGGTAATAGCGTTGCGCTACCGGCCACTCGAGCGCGCGCGTGAAACCTGGCGGCACCTGGCACAGCACGACGAGAACGGCGTCGCGCGCGAGGCCGCCGCTGACGGTATCGATCAAGCGCCGCACGGACGAAAGGTCGCTGTCACCGCGCTCGTCGGTCGGGACATCGCATGCTATGTAGACCACTGCACAGCGGCCAAGCGCCGCCAAGTCGGAAGTGAAGCTGATCCGCTCCCGATTGGACTTCGCGAGCTCCATCAGCCCCGGCTCGACCACCGGAAATTCTCCGGACTCAAGCCGGACCACCAATGCCCGGTCCGGATCGAACCACACGGTGGGATATCCGCGCGCGGCCGCCGCGGCCGCCGAATTGACGCCAAGATGCGTCATTCCCGCGAAACCGATCACTGTGTTCACTTGAGCCCTCCGGTCCCAAGCGAACAGTGAATGGTGAATGGTGAATGGTGAATGGTAAGAGCCATAACCAGCGGTGCCTATGCTTCCCTATTTCCTATTTCCCATTTCCTGCTTCCATGACCGCGGCTTCTCCCAGCTTGCGCAACTGCCGGTTGAGCCACAGATCGTTTGCCAGGTCGGTCGCCGACCCTCTGCCGCACAAGTCCCTGAAATGGGCGTATTCCAGCGCCCACGTTGGATCTTCCTGCTCCAGCGTCACGTTATCCTCGAGGGGCCGCCCCGAAGGGAGAACACGGGTGCGGTGGCAGAAGGTGGCCGGTCCCCACTTGCACAGCGAGCGGATGTGGGCGCTGCCCTTTTCGGCGAATACGTCGCAGGCGAAGTGATTGCGCCAGGACAGCAGCGTCATTTCGAGCTCGAGCATCGGCGCCGTTGACTTCGACAGGATCACGACATGGTCCGGCGCGCGGTTTTCGTAATGGTTCGCGGATACGATCTGAAAATCGTCCGCCAGCTCGCCGAACCAGAACTTTGCCGTGTCGAGCAGGTGCGAGCCGAGGTCGGGCAACACGCCGGCGCCGCGGTCCCGCCAACCGGAATCGCGCACCAGCCGCGCGGTGCCGTTGCCATAGAACATGCGGCAGCGATAGATGCGGCCGAGCTGTCCTGAGCGGACCAGGTCCCGCATGCGGACGTAGTGGGGCTCGAAACGATGGTTGTACGCCGTGTAGCAGACAGCGCGCCCGGCCCGGGCCAGGCGCTGGAGCTCCAAAATCGCGTCATCCCGCGCGGCCCACAGCGGCTTCTCCACGAGCGCGTGCTTGCCATGCCGCAGCAGATAGGAAAGCACCTCGATCTTGGGTTCATCGGGAACGCACACCAGCGCGGCATCGAAGCTCGCCAGCGGCACGTCGTCCACTTTGCGATATTCCGCATCCGGGTTGACCGGATCTACCGCAGCGACAAAATCCGGGCCGGCAAACTTCTTGCGCTTGTGGCCCTGCACCCCCAAGCCGACGACGATCGCCCGCATCGTGCCCGGCCTTCTCAGGCGTAATTCGCCTGACGCTCGATCTCGTCTATCTTCCGGCGCACGTCTCCGGGAGACACCGGCACGTTGCCGTCGCACTCGCATTCGACCCCCGCTGCTATCGACCCCAGTATGGTCGCGACCGCGTCCGATCCGGTAGCGAGCATGGCCAGCGTCGCATAGGCGAGCAGCGCGTCGCCGGCGCCTACTGCGTCCACCAGCCGGTCCACAAAACTGTCCACCACCACGAACGAATCGAGGGACTCGTGATCGGAACTGCGGCACGTCAATACGCCCCTCTCTCCGAGCTTCAGGATCAGGGTCTTGCACTTTGCCGCATCATAGAGGGTCGAGGCCAGCGGTCTGATACCCACATCCTGGTCGCCGAGAGCGAAGCGCGCCTCGCGCTCGTTGGGCGTGATGAGATCGAAGTTCTTGAAGTCCGTGATGTTGCCCCAGCGGCTTGCGACCTGGCTGTCGGCAACCTTGTACATGCCTTGCGGGATGGCGGTGATCATTGCAGGGATGGTGCGCCGGTTGAAGATGCCGTGCCGGAAATCGCTGAAAACGACAGCGTCGCCGGGTGTCGCGGAGATGGACTCGCACAGGCTTGCCAGGGTTTCATCGGAGATCGAGCGGTTGTCCAGCGTATCGATCTTGAGCAGCCGGTAGCCGCCAGCCACGATCGCGTTCTTCTGGGTAGTCGGCCGCGTGGAGTCGATGACCGGCCGGCACATCACGCCCGACTTCGCCAATCCCGCCAGGACAAAGTCCTTCAAGGCGTCGTTGCCCAGCACGGTGGAAAAGGTCACGTCCGCGCCCGCCGCGCGCAGGTGCTCCGCGACGACCGCGGCCCCTCCGATGTAGTCATTGCGCCCCTCGTAGAGCACGCTGATCGTGGGGGTCTTGGTCTGCCCGCCGATCATCGTGGTCTGCGTGTAGCTGTCCACGATGGTATCGCCCACCACGTGTACCCGGCGACCCTTGAATTTATCCAGCGTGCGCCGCAAGGAGTCGAAGTTGAGTTGCTGTCCCTCCATGAAGGTGAGCAGCTTCTCGAGCTTCAGTGTCGGCGGCGCCAGCTCGATGAGTTTGCTCGACGAGTAGACGATGTCGCCCGGCGTGAAAATGATCTCGCCGCCGTACGCGCGCAAGACTTCGGCTTCCTCCTGCGTTCTCTGCGGCAGGCCGGCGGCGGTGTACTCGTAGCCCTTGGCGAAGTAATCCGGCTGCAGTCGCCGGAGATTGCCGAGGGGAGTCGGTTCGGCATCGATGATGACGTAATCGATGATTTCATACGCCGCCAGGTTGAGCGCCCTCAGATCCTGGGGGATGTGCGGGCGGTGCTGGCCCTTGGAAATGTGGATGTCCGCGGTAATGCTGGCGACGAGGATGTCGGCCTTACCCTTCGCGTAAATCAGGTGACGCAGGTGGCCGGGGTGCACGACGTCGAATACGCCGTGGCACATGATGACCTTCTTCGGTCGCGGCCGCGGGCCGACGACTTTTAGCAGTTCATCGACCGTCTTGATCTTGTGGCGGTATTTTTGGGTCAGCGAGTCCAGCATGGCGATCAATGCTTACCGAGATACTGGAACCAGGTGCGGGTGGCGCTGGCGATCGATTCGGGGTCCCACAGCGGTGCATCCTGCCATACGTCGATATCGTCGAGCATGCGCGCGACGCCTTCCTCGAAGCTCACCGTAGGGTTCCAGCCCAGATCGCTCTTGATCCTCGAGATATCGGCCCAGGTGCAATCCGGCTCGCCCGGGCGCTTCGGAATATGCACCTTCTCGCCCCCCAGCAATTCCACCAGGCGGTTCACCGACTGCGGGTTGCCTGCGCCCAAATTCCAGATCCGGCCGGACCATCCGCTCTCGGCCGCCAGGCGGAACGCCTCGGCGATATCGGTAACATACAGGAAATCCCGCCGCTGCGTGCCATCGCCCACCACGGTATAGGGCTTGCCCGCCAACTTCTGCTTGAAGAACACGCCGAACACGGCGCCGTAGACGCCCGTCGTCCTGACGCGCGTGCCGTACGCGTTGAATATCCGTATCGAGTTCACCGGCAATCCGTATACCTGGTGCCAGTGGAAGCATGCCTGCTCGCCCAGATACTTGCTGAGGGCATAGGGATACTGCGGCGCGAGCGGATGGTCTTCACGAGTAGGGACGGACGCCAGCCCGTAGCACGACGAGGACGCCGCGTACACGAACTTGCCCGCCCTCGCGGCCCGCGCGCACTCAAGTGCGTGCACGGTGCCTTGCACGTTCGCGGACAGGTATTCCAGCGGCCGCTCGATCGACGGCACGATATCCCCGATGCCTGCAAAGTGGAGAACCACGCGCGCGTCCTCGAACAGGGAATGCCCCGGCTCGAGGCTGCGCACATCCGCGCGCTCGAAACTGAAGTCGGCGTGCCGGGAGAGGTGCGAAATGTTGCTCTCCCGCCCGGTCACCAGGTTGTCGATCGCCCGGACGCGGTAGCCGTGGTCGAGCAGGTTATCCGCCATGTGGCTGCCGATGAAACCGGCGCCGCCGGTGACCACTGCTACAGGTTTCCCGCTCATTTGACGCCGAGCCGCTTCATGCGCCTGACGTTGTAATAGATGTCGTCGACCATGCTCTCGGGGAGTTTGCCGGCCTTGAATGCCTTGCACAGCCCGCGCACGGCGTCCTCGATCGTGTACTTGGCGCTGAAGCCGAGCGCCCGGGCGATCTTGTCCGAATTGATGTGATAGGAACGCGGGTCGTCGCTGGGGGTGGTCGTGATCGTGATCTCCCCCTTCTCCGGGAACTCCTCCTGCACCACGCGCTTCACGATTTGCGCGATGTCCATGATGCTCATATTCTGGTAACCGGCGTTGAAGGTTTGCCCGGCGATCTTACCGTCCGGCAGCTTCAACAGCAGATCGTACAGATCGCACATGTCCTGGATGTGGAGGTTGGGGCGCAACTGCGCGCCGCCGAATACCGTGATCCTGCTGTTCGTCACCGCGTGGTTGGTGAGGATGTTCACCGAGAGGTCCATGCGGGTGCGCGGGCTGAAGCCGCAGACCGTGGCCGGGCGGATCGTGACGCACACGAACTCCGGCGACTGGTGCCTGAACAGGACGGGCTCGCACAGCCCCTTGTACTTGTTGTAGAGCGTCAACGGCACCAGCGGATGGTCTTCCGTCACGTCGGGCTTGTCCGAAACGCCGTACACCGAGCTGGAAGAGGCGTAAATGAAACGCTTGACCCCCGCCTGCTTCGCGGCAATCACCATCGGCTCGAAGGCATCCATGTTGACGCTGGTGCTGAGCTTCTCGTCGAGTTCGAAGCTCGCGTCATTCGAGATGCAGGCGAGCCCGATGACTGCCTCGATGCCCTTGAACGCCTGCGCGAGCTTGGGCGTTTCGCGAATGTCTCCCTCCACGAACTTCATGTTCGGATGGGCGGGAAGATGCTTTTCGTACCAGAACGTGTCGTAGACCGTAACGTTATAGCCCGACTTCAGCAATTGCGGGACGAGGACGCAGCCGACATAACCGGCGCCTCCCGTGACCAGGACATTCTTCATGATTCCTCGAAGAGAAAGATCAGCCGGCCGCGCGCGAAGACCGCGGTGCGGCAGTTTTTGCAGTATCGATCGTGTAGCCCGCCGCCGCCGCGTCGCGGTAGAACATCTGCACGGTCTCGAGCGAATAGTCGTCGAGGCTCTTGCCGATGAGCGGGAGTTTCGCCAGCACGTCGTTCGTCACGGTGATGATGTGGCAGCCCACCGCGTCGGCGTGAAACAGGTTGAGCAGTTCGCGCGGGCTCGCCCACAGCAACTCCGCTTTCGGCCGCGACTTCAGTATCCGCGCCGCCTCCGTCATCATCGGCACCGGGTCGACTCCCGTGTCCGCGGCGCGTCCGGCGAAAACGGACACGATGGCGGGGGTCGCCGGCGACAGATGCTCGGCGACCGCCCGCACCTGTTCGAGCGTGAGAATCGCGGTGATGTTAAGCACGATACCGTCCGCCGAGAGCTTGCGGATCAGCGGCCCCGCGAACGCGCGCCGGGTGTTGGTCACGGGGATCTTCACGTTGACATTCCGGCCCCAGGACGCGATCACCATGGCCTGCTTCTCCATGGCGTCGAAATCGTCTGCGAACACCTCGAACGATACGGGGCGGTCGGGCACCACCGTCAGGACCTTGCGCGCAAACGCCTCGTAATCCGAGATTCCGGCCTTGCGCATCAGCGTGGGGTTGGTGGTGAATCCCTTGATCAGCGGGTTCGCGTACATCTTGGCAATCCCCTCGAGATCGGCGCCATCGGCAAAAATCTTGACCCGGAGGTCAGCGAGCGAAGGCATGCAAGCTCTCCTAGTGTTCACGTGAAAGGATGAATCGGACCGCGGCTGGCAGCGAGCGCACTGTCCGGTTCGGCGCGCTGGGCAGCGGCTCTGAATAATGCCTATTAATCAACAAAGTATAGCAGCCTGCCGCCTTTCCGGCAACGATATCGCCGGCGCGATCTCCCACCATGTAGCTGTTTTTAAAATCAATACTCCAGCGCCTGGCCGCGGCCCGCAGCATGCCTGGCCTGGGCTTGCGGCAGGAGCAGCCCGCGTCCTGACGGTGCGGGCAGACGCGGATGTCGTCCACCGGCACGCGCGATCTCAGTCTCGCGTGCATCGCCTCGATGATTGACGCCTGCACCAGGCCATTACCGATGTCGGGCTGGTTGGTGACCACCACGATCAGAAAACCGGCCCGCTTGAGCGCAGCCACGGCCTTTGGCACGCCGGGAAGAAGCCGGAAATCTTCGAGACGGCGCGGCGCATAGGGCTTGCCGCCGCGCACTTCGGAACGGCTGATCACGCCATCGCGATCGAGGAATACCGCGCGCCGCACGGCTAAGCGCACTGATCAAGTGATTAAGTAATCGGGTGATTCAGCGATCAGGTTGGGTCTTGGCTCAATCACTTGGTCACCTAATCACCTAGTCACCGGGCGACCGTTACCACTTGGTCGCTTTCTGCTGCAGCTTGGGATGCGACACGAGACAATGCCAGACAACCGCGTGGAAAGCCTCGGTGTGGGGCGTCACGTGCTTGGGATCCACGGTGGGTATCACAATCACGTGGTCGCCGACCTTCCTGGTGTAGCCGCCGTCGCGCCCGACCACGCCGAAGATCCTGGCGCCGCGCTTCTTGGCAAGCTCCAGGGCGCGCACGATGTTCGGGCTTACGTTGCGCTCGAGGTCACCCCCGCCAACCGAGAACACGAATACGCCGTCCTTGTCGTTGAGCTTGCTCGTGACGAGCCAGCCGGCAAACACCGTTTCCCATCCTTCATCGTTGGTGCGCGCCGTCAGTTCTGAAACATTGTCAGTGGGGGCATAGGCTTCAAACCCGCAAAGTTTTCGAAAATCGTTTAC
Organism: uncultured Streptomycetaceae bacterium; assembly: GCA_964498105.1. Taxonomy (GTDB): domain Bacteria; phylum Pseudomonadota; class Gammaproteobacteria; order Burkholderiales; family SG8-41; genus SG8-41. Next base: position 1,802 of record CAZCGD010000530.1, on the reverse strand, counting down.
CGCGTGACTGCAATTGCCCGCGCTGCCGCCGGCGCCGATAAAGAAGAGTCTGCCGCCGCGATCTCGCAAGGCCGCCAGCGCATCGGCCATGGATTCTATGGCCGCGCGATCGATCGTTTGCACGATCGACCCGGCCTGATCAAAATAGGCGACTACGTGCGACATGTTCAATCCCCTGACTGACCGGTTCCAATTGTATCAACTACCGCCGGCCCGGTTCTAAATTTGAGCGCTGCCCTCCGGGTTTCACGATCATCCGGCCACTGGGTTCGAGCTCATCGCGTCGTGGGATACAATTGACCGGGAATCGATGGGAACCGTTACTCACGAATCGATACTGAAGGCCGGACGCTATCGCGACCTTGCCTTTGCGGAGGCGGAGGCGGACACCGCGAAGGCGTTGTACCGCTTCATGCTTCGACTGCGTCTTTGCGAGGAGGCATTGGCGCGGGAATACCACCCGGCGGACGAGATGCGCTGCCCGGTGCATTTCTGCGTCGGCCAGGAGGCAGTCCCGGCGGCGCTGGCGCTGCTGCTGCGCGAGGACGACTATCTGTACGCGCATCATCGTTCGCACGGCTATTACCTCGCCAAACAAGCTCCCATGCCGGCGTTGTTCGCGGAACTCTACGGCAAGCAGACCGGGGCAAACGCCGGCCTCGCCGGATCGCAGGATATTTCATTTCCCTCGCGTCGATTCTTCAGCGGCGCGATTCTTGCCGGCGCGACTGCCATCTCCGCGGGCTCCGCGCTTGCGATCCAGCTCCAGCGAACCGACCAGGTGACGGTCGCCGGGTTCGGAGAGTCGGCCACCGACGAGGGCGTGTTCTGGGAATCGGTGAACTATGCGGCGCTTGCCAGGCTGCCGCTGGTGCTCGTTTGCGAGAACAATAACTATTCGGTTTTTTCGCCCCAGCTCAAACGCCAGCCGCTGGACAACATCAGCGAACGCGTAAGAACATTCGGCATGGCGAGCGCTGCGATCTTCGGCAACGACGCAATGCTGGTCCACCGCACCTTGCGCGACGCGATCGTGCGGGCGCGCGCTGGCCGGGGACCGACATTCATCGAGGCTTACACCTACCGCTGGAGCGGACACTACGGTCCGGCAAGCGACGATCTCGTCGGTTACCGTGCTCCGGAAGAGCTGGAAGCCTGGAAGCGGAATTGCCCGATCGATCTGCTCGAGGAAGCGCTGCGGGCGAAGGGCTTGCTCGCCGACGCGGAGAAAGAGCGGCTGGTGAGGGAGTTCGGGGCGGAAATCAACGAGTGCTTCCGCTTTGCCAAGGCCAGCCCTTTCCCGTCAGCGCCGGATTGGGCCGCGCTGAATTTTGCAAGCGCCACGCCCGAAGCCGACCGGCTGCTGACCGAGATCGACGCACGCGAGTTCGATGCGCACCAGGAATCGACTCAGGCGAAAGGCTACTGAGACCGCTGCATGCCGGAAAGCGATTCAACGTTGGCGAACAACGGTTCGAAGCCTTCTCGTGCGGGGCAATCCGCTTCGCGTGGCGCGCAGGCGACCGTCCATCCCGAAATCAGTTACGCCGATGCATTGAGGCAGGGGCTGGAGCAGGCGATGGAGGCGAGCGATCGCGTCCTCGTGATCGGACAGCTGGTCGACTACGGGCCGGGCGTGTTTGGCTCGACCACCGGTCTCGCGGAGCGCTTCGGCACGGAGCGCGTGCGCGACTTTCCGGTATCCGAGAGCGCCATGACCTCGCTTGGCATCGGCGCCGCGATCGCGGGGATGCGGCCGGTATTGGTGCACCATCGCCTCGATTTCATGCTCTACTCGATAG
>CAZCGD010000529.1:0-2577 GCA_964498105.1 uncultured Streptomycetaceae bacterium | reverse complement strand
AAGGAGACGACCCAAAAAAACTCCGCTCGGGACAGGGTGGCTGTCCCGGCGGAGATTAAAGAGGCCACGCAGCTACCTGCTCAGCACAGGTAGCTGCAACTGCCAGGCCTCCGAGGAGGAAAGATCGCTACACCTGCTGCTCCGTGCGGGACTGCCAGCCGAGCACTCCCGCATTGGAAGTGCAGGCTATTCCCGCCGGCTTACGCGAACCTTACAAGGTCGTCGGGCTATCATTCCGGCTGATTTTCCGATCAGAATGTCGCATGCGCATCCTCATTGCAGAAGACGATCCGGTACTGGCTGACGGCCTGATGCGCTCCCTCCGGGCCGCCGACTACGCGGTGGACTGCGCCGCCGACGGCGGCGAGGCCGACCACGTGCTGGCTGCGCAGAACTACGACCTGGTGATACTCGACATCGGCCTGCCCACGCTCGACGGCTACGAAGTGCTGCGGCGGCTGCGGCGCCGCGGCTCGAAGACGCCGGTGCTGTTCCTCACCGCGCGCGACGGGCTCGACGACCGGGTCCGGGGACTGGACCTGGGTGGCGACGACTACCTCACCAAGCCATTCGACCTGCCGGAGCTGGAGGCCCGCGTGCGTTCGCTCATCCGGCGCGGCCAGTCGGGCGGCGGCTCGCTCCTCGTGCACGGCGCTCTCACGCTAGACACGGCGGGCCGGCGGGCCGCGCTCAACGGCGAGCGGCTCGAACTCTCCGCGCGCGAGTTCGGGGTGCTCGAAGTGCTGATGCTGAGAAGCGGGCGCGTCGTCAATAAGGACCAGCTCACCGAGCAGCTCTACGGATGGGACGAGGAAGTGGGGGCCAACGCCATCGAGGTCTACGTGCACCGGCTGCGGCGCAAGCTGGAGCCCGCAGGAGTCGCCATCCGCACCATCCGCGGGCTCGGCTACCTGCTCGAGAAAACGGCGCATGCGCGGGACTAGCGCGACGACGCTGCGGCGCCAGCTCATCGCCTGGCTCGCCGCGCCATTGTTTGTCCTGTGGTCGGTGAGCGCGGTCATCGACTACGACATCGCGAAGCGCTTCGTCAACCTTGCCTACGACCGCGCGCTGCTCGAAGCCGCACAAGACATCGGCCGCCAGATCAGGGTCGTCGACAACCAGATTTACGTGGACCTGCCGGAAGTGGCCCTGCAGATCCTGCAGACACGGGAGTCGGGAAGGCTCTATTACCTCGTCACGGGACCCGGCCGGAACTTCGTGACCGGCGAGCCGGACCTGCCGCCACCGCCGGACGACGCGACGGAAGAGGCCCAGGACCGCGTGCGCTATTACGACGACGAACTGCACGGCCGCGAGATTCGCGCCGTGGCGCTGCGCGTGCCGGTCCAGCCCGGCTCCGGGCGCGGCGCGGTGCACATCATGGTCGCGGAGCGCGTCACGGTACGCGATCAGTTCGCGCGCGAGATCATCCTGCGCATGGTGCTCCCCCAGGGCCTGCTGATCCTGCTCGCGGGACTCGCGGTCTGGTACGGCGTGGGACGCGGCCTCGCCCCGCTCTCGACGCTGCGCCAGGAAATCGAACACCGCTCTCATCGTGACCTGTCCGCTTTGCCCGAGGAACAGGCCCCGCAGGAAGTGCGGCCGCTGATACACGCCATGAACGGCCTGTTGGCGCGCCTTGGCGCCGCAATCGCGGCCCAGCAGCGGTTCATCGCCGACGCCGCCCACCAACTGCGTACCCCCATCGCCGGGCTCAAGACGCAGACGGAGCTGGCGCTGCGCCAGACGCAACCGGGAGAGGTGCAGGTAACGCTCCGGCAACTGCAGACGGCGACCGAGCAAAGCACCCGGCTCATCAACCAGCTGCTGTCGCTCGCGCGCGCGGAGCCCGGCGCCGGGCGCGAGCACGCGACCGAACGGCTCGACCTCGCGCGGCTCGCGCGGGGTACCGCGACCGCTTGGGTGCCGCGGGCGCTGGCGCGGAAAATCGACCTGGGCTACGATGGCGGAGATCACGCCGCGTGGATCGTGGGCGACGCGTTCCTGCTGGGCGAACTTTTGAGAAACCTGCTCGATAACGCCATCCGTTACACCCAGGAAGGCGGCCACGTCACCTTGCGCGTCGCGGGAGAGGCGGACGCCGTCGTGTTGAGCGTCGAGGACAACGGACCGGGGATCCCCGAGCAGGAGCGCGAGCGCGTGTTCGAGCGCTTCTACCGCGTGCTCGGCACCGGGGTAGCGGAAGGTTGCGGGCTGGGGCTCGCCATCGTGCGCGAGATCGCTCTCAGCCATCGCGCGGACGTCGTGCTCGCGACCGGCGAGGGCGGCCAGGGCACCGTGGTGCGCGTCACTTTTCCCCGAGCTACCTGACCGACCGGATTGTAATTTGGTGCTTGATCCATTGGTGCTTGCTTGCAGTTTGGTGCTTGGCACCAGGCGCTAGTCGGTAGTCGTCACCGGTGAAGTGGCAGTCGCGGCCTTTTCGCGTTCCGCATCCTCCCGCTGCTGCAGCGCCCACATCTGGGCGTAGGCGCCGCCGCGCTCGATAAGCTCGCGCTGGGTGCCGCGCTCGATGATGCGGCCGTGGTCCATGACGAGAATCTGGTCCGCGTT
>CAZCGD010000528.1:0-6544 GCA_964498105.1 uncultured Streptomycetaceae bacterium | reverse complement strand
GGGTAGATGATTTTCCCGCTCTTCGTCACTACGCCGAGGCGGTCGCCGTCGCCGTCGAACGCGAGGCCCAACTCGCCCTTGCCCGCGGCGAGCGCCTGCTGGACGTCCGCCAGGTTTTCCGGCCGCGAGGGGTCGGGGTGGTGATTGGGGAAGTTTCCGTCCACCTCGCAATACAACTCGGTAACTTCGCATCCCAGGCGGCGATAGAGCTCCGGCGCGGTGGCGCCCGCCACGCCGTTCCCGCAGTCCACCACCAGACTCATCGGGCGCGAGAGCCTGACGTCGCCGGTAATGCGCTGCAGGTAATCCTCGCGCACGTCATCCATGCGGTAGCCGCCGGCTCCGCGCGCAAGCCTGCCTTGCTCGATGCGCGCCTTCAGTTGCTGGATGGCCTCGCCGGCGAGCGTCTCGCCAGCGAGCATCATTTTCAGCCCGTTGTACTCGGGAGGATTGTGCGAGCCCGTCACCATCACGCCCGACAGCGTGTCGAAGCGGTGGGCGGCGAAGTACAGCATGGGGGTGGCGACCTGCCCGATGTCGATCACGTCCACACCGCTCCTGCGCAGCCCGGCGGCGAGGGCAGCGGCCAGTTCCGGGCCCGAAAGGCGGCCGTCGCGACCGATGACGACCGTGGCACGGCCGCGGTCCCGCGCCTCCGACCCGAGCGCCTGGCCGATGAGCTCGACGACCGCGGGGGTCAGCGTCCTGCCGACGATGCCGCGGATGTCGTAGGCCTTAAAAATTTCCGGGGGGAGTTTCACGAGCGAATTATAAGTCAAATCATTTCAGCCACAGATACGCACAGATGAACACGGATAACGTCAAGAACACTGCTGCCACGGAACCACACGGATACACACGGACAAGACCAACCCCGAGGATCAAGAACAGGTAGCCGCCGATGAACGCCGATACACGCCGATGTCAATCAACGATCACGAACGACAAGGACGATCGAACCGCAAGGAACCCGGTTATTGGTTTCCTCCGTGATCTCTGCTGTTGAGATTTTCGAGGATTATTTTATCGGCGTTCATCGGCGTTCATCGGCGGCTTCAAATGTTTTTTTGCGTGCGGAAGAATTCCAGCACGCGTGCGGGCAGCCAGTCGAGAGTGCCCGGAAAGCGCCCGCTGACGAACCCGGCGTGGCCGCCTTGCTCCGGCTGCTCGAGCGTGACCGCTGCCGATACCTCGCCCGCGCCGGGTAGCGCCCAAGCCGGAACCAAGGGGTCGTTCCTCGCGTTGAGTATGAGCGTCGGCACGCGGATATTCTTCAATCCCGGCTTGCTGCTCGCGCGTGTCCAGTAGTCGTAGGCGTCCTTGAAGCCGTGCAGTGGCGCCGTGACCAGGTCGTCGAACTCCCGCAGCGTGCGCGATGCGCGGATGGCGTTAGCGTCGAAGAGGCCGGGGAAGCGAGCGAGCTTGGCGAGGCTCATTGCCCGCAGCGTGGCCAGGAAATTGCGCGTGTAGACGAGGTTGAAGCCCTGTCCGAGGGCGTTGCCCGTGGCCATCAGATCGAGCGGCACCGAGATCCCGACCGCGGCGTCGACGATACGGGCTGCGGATTCACCGTTATCGCCTTGCCACTTCAGCAGCGCGTTGCCGCCCAGCGACACGCCGATCGCAAACAGCGGGGCACCAGCGTACTGCGCGCGCAGCCGCCGCAGTATCCAATCGATCTCCTGGGCGTCGCCCGAGTGGTAGGCACGCGGCAGCCGGTTGGCTTCTCCGCTGCATCCCCGGAAATGCACGACCACGCCGCGCATGCCGCGCTCGCCCAGCGCCGCCATCAGGGCGAGCGCATAGTGACTGCGCGAGCTGCCCTCGAGCCCGTGGAACAAGACGACCAGCGGTCGTCGGGTTTCGAGTTCCGGGTTTCGAGTTTCGAGTTGTTTTTCTCGGCTTTCGCGCTCGTAATTCCCGATCCTGGATCCTGAATGCTTATTTTCCACCCAGTCGAGATCGATGAAGTCGCCATCCGGCGTGTCCCATCTTTCGCGCCGGTACGCGACCCGTGCCCGTGGCATCAGTGCCGACGCATAAATAGTCTGCATGTGGCCGCCCCGAAGCCAGAACGGAGCACGATAGGATTGCATGGAGTCCATGGGAATAAAAAAGCGGGAGCCGAAGCCCCCGCCATGAGACCGGGTGCCAGGCTCAATTCTTGTACGACGGGTCCTTCCGGTCTAGCTTGCGCAGCATGGCCGGCCACTCGAGCAGGCCGTAGCGGCGCCGCACGCCGGACTGCATCTGGTGGTTGCTGTATTTCACCACTTCGTCGGGCGGCATCTGGAGCTCGGTGTTGCACGAGAGCGCCGTGACCTGAAGCTGGCAGGCGCGCTCGAGCCGGTACATGTTGTTGAAGCATTCCGGAATGCTGGGCGCGACCGTCAGCAATCCGTGGTTGCGCAGCACCATCGCCTCGCGGTTGCCGAGGTTCTGCACCAGGCGCTCGCGCTCCTCCAGCCGCAGCGCCACGCCCTCGTAATCGTGATAGGCGATGTCGGCGAAGCGCATCGAAGACTGCGCGACCGGCAGGATGCCGCACTTCATCGCAGATACCGCCATGCCGGCGAGCGTGTGGGTGTGGATGATGCAATCGACGTCATGGCGCGCTGCATGCACCGCGCTGTGGATCACGTAGCCCGCCTGGTTGATGCCGTAGTCGGTAGCGTTGAAGAGCACGGTGCCTTCGAGGTCGATCCTGATCATGGAGGAAGCGGTTATCTCCTCGTAGAGCATGCCGTAGGGATTGATCAGGAACTCGCCGTGTGTCCCCGGCACGCGCGCCGAGATGTGGTTGGCGATCATCTCGACCATGCCGAAATCGGCCATCAGCCGGTAGCATGCGGCGAGGTTGACGCGCGTATCCCATTCGTCCCTGCTGACCTGCTCGCGCACCGACTTATTGATCCGGACGGCTGGGGCGTTCATGGCTCGCTCCTCCAATGACTAGGCGGCAATTGTAGTCCTATGCAACGGGCCACGAAACCGGGTTTCCACATACTGAACGCGAGCCCAGGTTCAATGTTCCAAGTTCCAAGTTCAAAGTTCAAAGCCGGAACCCTCGATTCAGAAACCGCTCCAACCTTGCTTGAACCTTGAACCTTGAACCTTGAACCTTGAACCTTGAACCTTGAACCTTGAACCTTGAACCTTGAACCTTGAACCTTGAACCTGGAACTATCTTTTCGTGTAAACCGCCGCGCTCGTGCCCGCCAGCCGCCCGAACACCGATCCGGAAGTGAGTCCAGTGCCGCCGGGGTAGTTGTGGTAGAAGATGCCGCCCACCAGCTCGCCCGCGGCGTAGAGGCCGGGGATGGCCTTGCCGCCGGTGTCCTGCACTTCGCCGTCGTTGCTGATTTTCAAGCCGCCGAAGCTGAAGGTGACGCCGCAGGTGACGCCGTAAGCCTCGAACGGGGGCTCATCGATGGTGTTCGCCCAGTTCGACTTGTTGATCTTCAGGCCCGTCGTACAGCGGCCGTCCTTGATCGCCATGTTGAAGGGCACGTCCTTGCGCACCGCCTTGTTGTACTCGCGGATCTCGCGCAATGCGGCGTCGGCGTTTACGCCATCCATCTTCTTCACCAGTTCCTCCACCGTGTCGGCGCGGACCTTGGTGACCTGCTTGATGCGGTATTCGTCGCGCAGGAGGGGGATGATCTTCGAGTCGAACACCTGCCACGCCAGCATGCCGGGCTGCTCGAGGACTACCCGCCCGTACTTGGCGTAGGTGTAGTTCCGGAAATCCGCGCCTTCGTCGCAAAAGCGCTCGCCGTTGGCGTTCACCATGATGCCCCATGGGTAGCTGTGCTTCTGGAACTGGTCGCCGACCGCGAGATCGCCGAACGGCGGGGCGTTCAGGTCCCAGCCCACCGCGTGGCAGCCCGACCAGTGGCCGTAGGGCATGGCGCCGATCTCGAGCGCCATCTTGATGCCGAGGCCGGTGTTGTAGCGCGTGCCGCGCACCTTGGCGAGGTCCCAGCCCGGGCCGAGGTAGCGCGCGCGCATCTCGGCGTCGGATTCGAAGCCACCGCACGCCAGCACCACCGCTTTCGCGCGGATCTCGACGTTCTTTCCCTTGTGCTTCGCGCGCACGCCGAGCACCACGCCGTCGTCGTCGGTGATCAGGCCGACGGCGGGCGTCTCGTAGAAAATCTTGATGCCGTCGCGCTGGCACGCCTTGTGCTCGTTCTCGATCATGCCCGCGCCGCCGCCCCAGGTCTCGGCGGCGAGTCCGCCCCAGAACTTGTAGCGCTTGCCGCCATCCACCTTGTACGACTGGCGCCCGTAGCTCGCCTGGAACTTGACGCCTTTCTTGCGCAGCCACACCGTGGTCTCGAAGCTGCGCGAGATCAGGATCTCGCACAGGTCCGGATCGGTGCGGTACTGCGTAATGCGGCCCATGTCGTCGTAGTAGTGCTCGGCGGTGTAGGAGCCGTAGTCGTGGGTCTTCTTTTCCTCTTCGGTGAGGTCGGGAATGATCTGCGCGAGGTCGTCGACGCCGTTGTAGACCACGCGCATCAGGCCGCCGGTGTAGCGGCTGTTGCCGCCGCAGTCATCGATGGGCGCGGCTTCGAGAATGATGACGCTGGCGCCACCCTCGCGCGCGGCGAACGCCGCGCAGCAGGCGGCGTTGCCGGCGCCGACTACGATGACGTCGGGTTTTCCGAATTCGGTGCTGTTCATCACCCCTCCGAATGTTTAATGTTTAATGTTGAATGTTAAATGTTGAATTGCAACCGGCTTGCCGAAATTGAACATTCAGCATTCAACACTCAAAATTGTTCTCAGTGCAGCGTCTTTGGCGCCGCGGCGCGCCGCGGCTCGGGCTCGCTCGACGCCGGCGCCGGGGAGGCGTGGTGCGCCACCATGCGCCAGCCGCGCTCGGTCCTCAGGAAGACGTTGGTCGCGATCACCGGGCCGCGGGGACGCTGGTCCCCGGCGACCGTGATCTGCTCGTAGACGCTGTGCACCGACAGCATCATGCCCTGCACCTGCTGCTGCTCGCGCAGCTGGAAGCGCAACGTCTGCCCGCTGGCGAATATCTGCCGCCACGATTCGCGCACCTGCTCCACACCGGTTATACGCGCCCCGCCCGGATGCACGCAATAGATGTCGTCGTCGTCGGCCCACACCGCCATCATCGATTCGAGGTCGGCTTTGGTGAGCGCCTCGTAGAACGCGGCTTCGGCGTCCTGCGGGCTGGCGAACAAGGACTTGTTCACATTGAACTTCGGGTAGTTTTCTTCAATGAGGAGTTTGTCGGACCCAGTTCCGACAAACTCTAGTGTCCTGAGTCGCTAGTTCGTTGATAAATTCATCGTCATGCCAACACGCCAGCCACGACAAAAGTGTCGAAATTGGCGCCAGACACGAAGCAAACCGCAGCCAGGTTGGACACCTGGCGAGGATTTGCGACAAAGTATGGCGTCAATTGTCGGCATCTTTTGTTCAGCGAATTAGCGACTCAGGACACTAGATTCTATCAAAATCGACGGCGGCCAGGACCCGGTCCGGCGTAAGTTGCATCATGCAGTTGAAGTGCCCCAGCGGGCACACGCGCTTGAAGCACGGGCTGCAGGGCAGGTCGAGCTTGAGGATTTTCGCATTCGACGAATGTGGCGGCGTGTAGGCCGGGCTGCTCGAACCGTAGAGGGCGACCAGCGGCCGGCCGAGCGCGGCCGCGACGTGCATCAGCCCGGAATCGTTGCTCACCACCAGCGCGCTCGCTGAGATCAGGTCGATCGCTTCCGCCAGCGTGGTGTCGCCGCACAGGTTGCGGCAAACGCCGCCGGCGGCCTGCTCGATCTCGGCCCCGACCTGCCGCTCGCCCTGAGCGCCGACCAGCCACACCGCACAGCCGTGCGCGGCGAGCCCCTGCGCGAGTTCCGCGAAGTAACGGGCCGGCCAGCGCTTGGCCGGCCCGTATTCCGCCCCCGGGCACAGCACCACCGCCGGCCGGCCGCGGTCGAGACCGAGCCTTGCCATCGTTGCGCGCCGTGCTGCTTCATCGACACGCAGGCCGAGGGCCGGCAGGGGCGGGCGCAGGGGCTCGCCCCGCGCCAGGCCCAGTGCGGCATAGCGTTGCACGATCTGCGGCAGGCGCTCCGCGTCCAGGCGGCGCGCGTCGTTGAGCACCCAGTGGCGCAGCTCGCCGATGTAGCCGGTGCGCAGCCGGATGCCGGCGAAGAACGGGACCAGCGCCGACTTGAACGTATTGGGCAGCACGAGCGCCTGGTCGTAGCCCTCTTTCCGGAGTTCGCGCCCGCAGGCGCGGCGCTCGAGCAGCTTCAAGTCGCCGTGCAGGAACGGGCTGGCGATGGCGCGCCGCACCTCGGGCATGCGCTCGAGCAGCGGCAGCGTCCAGCGCGGGGCGAGCACATCGAGCGCGAGGCCGGCATGGCGCGCGTGCAGCAGCTTGAACAGCGGCTGCGCCAGCACCGTGTCGCCGATCCACGACGGCCCTACGACAAGAATTTTTGTCATATGGCTGATGCTCCGCCCGTCGAGTGTTGAATTTTAAATTTTGAGTGTTGAGTTA
>CAZCGD010000527.1:0-11362 GCA_964498105.1 uncultured Streptomycetaceae bacterium | reverse complement strand
AGACTTCCCGGGGACTTGATCCCCCTAAAGGGTCGCGGAAGACCACCGCGTTGATAGGCCGGGTGTGTAAGAGGAGTAATCCTTTGAGCTAACCGGTACTAATTGCCCGTGCGGCTTGATCCTATAACCGTGGGCGTCTGCTGACAGCGATAGGCTGCCAGTGACAGCTCAGGTGAACCAGGATTTGCCAGATACAATCGCCCAACTTTACTTCTTTCGAATACGAGCGCCGGCTGCAGGCCGCTGGCTGAATGTTTGGCGCTCAACAAGCTACGTCTGACGACCATAGCGAGGTGGCCCCACCCCTTCCCATTCCGAACAGGGCCGTGAAACGCCTCTGCGCCGATGATAGTGCGGTGTATTCCGTGCGAAAGTAGGACATCGTCAGGCACCCACAAAAACAAACGCCTCACCCGACCCGGGTGGGGCGTTTGTTTTTGTTGTGGCGCCTGAGAGATGTCCTACTTGAGCGAAGCGACAATGAGTTGAGCGAAGCGACAATGAGCCGGCATTCTCCCCATCGCACGCTAGCGCGTTCCTTACGGCCGGCTCATTGCGGCGTAGGCTAACTTTTCCGCATCCCTTTGATGCGGGCAATGTTAAGCCGCGTAGCGGCGGCCGAAGCCAAAGTAGGGCATCGTCAGGGAACCACGCGTTAGCAGGCGTCGCTAAGGTTGGACATCGTCAGGGAGCCACGCGCTAGCAGGTAAGAGCGCAGCGGGACATCGTAAGCCCCTAGTGAAAATCCCTCGACTTCACGGCCAACGACCCGAGCAGTCTCGAGTAGTCAGTCAATCTCCGCGCTATCAGGTGAACCACCGCGCCTTCCTTCTGCATGACGCCTTCCACGCCGAGCAGGCTTGAGCCGAGCAATTCGCGTCTCTGCCGCTCCGCGAGACTGCCCCATACCACGACGTTCACGTAGCCGGTTTCGTCTTCCAAGGTGACGAACGTCGTGCCTTTGGCTGTTTGCGGTCTCTGTCGCCCGGTGACGATGCCGGCTGTGCGGGCCGTTTTGCCGGAGGGCAGCTGCTGGATGTCAGCCGCCGTGGCGAGACGCATGCGTTGCAGGCGTTGCCGTAGCAGCGCCAGCGGGTGCCGCCCCAGCGTCAGTCCCAGGCTGGCGTAATCCGCCACCAGATCTGTCCCTTCAGAGGGAGCGGAAAGGCAAGGTAACGGCTCGTCAATGGGGGCGTCTTGCAGGATGCCGGATGGTTTTTCACCGGCCGCCAGCCAGTGGGCATTACGCCGGTGTCCGGCAAGGGTTGCAAAGGCGCCTGCCTCCGCCATGCTGCGCAGATCGCGACGCGTCAGCCCGGCGCGCCGGGCAAGATCATCGATACTGTCAAAAGGGCGCTCCGCGCGCGCCGCAGAAATGCGCTCTACGCTGCTCGCGGACGCCCCTTTGACCAGGGAGAATCCAAGCCGCACGGCGGGGTGACCGTTGCCGATGCGTTCGAGGGTGGAATCCCACTCGCTTACCGTCACGTCCACCGGGCGCACTTCGACACCATGGCGGCGTGCGTCCTGCACCAATGCCGAGGGACGGTAGAAGCCCATGGGCTGGCTGTTGAGCAGGGCCGCCAGAAAAGCAGCCGGCTGGTAGTGCTTGAGCCAGGAGGAGACGTAGGCAAGCAGGGCAAAACTCGCGGCATGGGACTCGGGGAAACCGTACTCCCCAAAGCCTTGAATCTGCTTGCATATCCTGGCTATGTATGCCCCGGAATAACCCCTGTCTTCCATTCCCCTTCGGAGCTTGCCCTGGTATTTCTCCAGATCACCCTTGCGCCGCCACGCCGCCATGGAGCGCCTGAGCCCGTCCGCGTCGTCCGCCGTGAAGCCGGCGGCCACCATGGCGAGGTGCATGACCTGTTCCTGGAAAATGGGAACGCCCAGCGTGCGTCCAAGAACGCTTTTCAATTCCTCTTTTTCGTAGGTTACCCGGTCCGGGTCCAGCCGGCGCTGCAGGTAGGGGTGCACCATGTCGCCCTGGATCGGGCCCGGGCGCACGATGGCGACCTCGATGACGAGGTCGTAGAAATTCACGGGTTTCAGCCGCGGCAGCATGGACATCTGGGCCCGCGATTCGATCTGGAATACGCCGATGGTGTCGGCTTTCTGGATCATCTCGAATACCGCCGGGTCTTCATCCTGGTCGAGAATCTCCTGCATCACGGTTGAGGCAGGACGGGAACTGTCCACGAATTCGAGCGCGCGGCGGATCGCCGACAGCATGCCGAGCGCGAGCACGTCGACCTTGATCAGTCTCAGCGATTCGAGATCGTCCTTGTTCCACTGGATGATGCTGCGCTCGGGCATGGCGGCGTTCTCGATCGGCACCAGGCGCGACAGCGGGCCGCGTGAAATGACGAAGCCACCGACATGCTGCGACAGATGGCGCGGAAATCCGACGAGGTCGCGGACCAGCTCGATAAGCTGCCGGGTTTTCCTGCTGTCGGGGTCGAATCCGGATTCGTTCAAGCGCTCCCGCAGGACGCCGGGGTCATCCCACCACGCCAGCGACTTGGCCAGGCGGTCCAGTTGCATGGGGCCCAGACCCAGCGCCTTGCCGACGTCGCGCACGGCGCTGCGCCGCCGGTAAGTGATGAGGGTGGCGGCGATTGCGGCGCGGTCCCGCCCGTATTTCCGGTAAATATACTGGATGACTTCCTCCCGCCGCTGGTGCTCGAAGTCGACATCGATATCGGGCGGCTCCTTTCTTGCCCGTGAAATGAAGCGCTCGAACAGCATGTCCAGACGGTCTGGCCCGACCGCCGTGATGCCGAGCACGTAGCACACCATCGAGTTGGCAGCGGAGCCGCGGCCCTGGCACAGAATGCCCTGGCTTTTCGCGAACTCCACGATGTCGTGGACCGTCAGGAAGAAAGGCTCGTATTCCAGCTCCTGGATAAGCGCGAGTTCCTTCTCGACCTGGTTGCGGATTTTTTCCTTCACGCCTTGCGGAAAATGGCGAGCCAGTCCATTCTCGGTCAGTTCCCGCAGATAGGTCGCCGGCGTGTGTCCTGCGGGAACGACCTCATCGGGGTATTCGTAGCGCAGGCTGTCGAGCGAAAAATGACAGCGCGCGGCGATCTCCAGCGATTCAGCAAGGAGTTCCGGTGGATACAGCCGCGCCAGCCGCAGCAGAGGGCGCAGATGCCGCTCGGCGTTGGGATGGAGCGCGTATCCCGCCTGCTGGACCGGGACGCCGAGGCGGATGGCCGTCAGGACATCCTGCAGGGGGCGGCGCGAGCGTACGTGCATATGCACGTCGCCGGCCGCAACCAGCGGCAAGCCCGAGCTTTTGCCCAGCTCGTATAACCGCGCCAGCCGCGCTTTGTCGTTCGGCCCGCAAAACAGCCCGGCCGCGATCCATGCCCGGCGGGGAAATCGTTCGGCAACAAAACGCGCCTGCTTCAGGGCTTCGTCGCATCCTCCCCTCACCCCCGACCCCTCTCCCACAGGGGGAGAGGGGAGATTCGCGGCCGGCAGAGCCGGCGGGATGAGGATGGCGAGGCAGCCCGGCAAACCTCCGTTCAAATCGTCGCGCGTCAGGCGATATCCGCCTTTCTCCTCCCGCATCCGGCCGCGGGTAATCAGGGCGCACAGGTTGCCATAGCCCTCGCGATTGGCAGCCAGCAACACAAGCTTGGGGCCGTCTTCGATCCGGATTTCGCTGCCGATGATGAGCTGGATAGGGAGTCCCCTGGCGGCCTCATGAGCGCGCACGACGCCGGCGACCGAGCATTCGTCGGTGATCGCCAGCGCGTGGTATCCCAGTTGATGCGCGCGTTCGACCAGTTCTTCGGGATGGGAAGCGCCGCGCAGGAAGCTGAGGTTGGAAAGGCAATGCAGCTCCGCGTAGGCAAGTAAGGGCGGTTGCATGGAATTCAGGAGAAGTAGCCGTGCAAGTACCAGCCGCCGTTGTTGCGGCTTTCACGGTAGATCCAGAGCAGAGACTGTGCCGGATTGCAGGCGATGAAATATTCGCGCTGGACATCCTTGCCGTTCCACCAGCCCGACTCGATGCATTCAGGCCTGGTCATGAGCGTCAGGGGGCCTTCGTGCTGTGGTATTTCCGCGATTTCAAGCAGGAGACGGGGCGGATCGAGCAGCCAGAGCGGGCGCGCCGATGGCGGCCATTTCATCGGTGTCACGCTTTCCCGTCCCGGCTCACCCGCGCTCCAGGCGCATTCCGGCCGATGGTCGGCGATGGTGTCGAAACCCTGTACCGAGTTCCGGCCCAGCCGCGCGCGCAGGCGCTCGACGAGTTTGACGAAGCTGGCGGCCTGCTCCCGGTCGTCCGGCAAGAACGACAGGCTGCTGGAGGTGAGCGGCAGCAGCATCTCGCTCCGCACAGTCATCGCAATCGCCGGGCTGGGCAGCACCAGGCGTTCCAGGCGTTCCCGCAGCACGTTCGTCAGGTGCGCGGGATCCCGGCTCGCCGCCATGAGATCCAGCGCGAACCGGGTATCGTCGCCGTCTTCGTGCGACAGCGAGAATTCCAGGCGTAGCACGCCTTTTCCGGTCGCGGCGAGCAGTCCGCATAACTCGGTAATCAGACGACGGGCTGCAAATAACAGCACCTCGGCCTTTGCCACCGGCGCGGGCAGCGGCAGCGCTGCTTTGAAATTCTCAGGCGGGGTGAAGGCTGGCCGCGGGTCCGGAGCGCGCCCCAGCGCGCGATCAAGCTGGTCGAGCAATTCCTTCCCGGTCCGCCGCGCCAGTCCGTCTCTCGGCAACTGGAGACATTCCCCGAGGGTGTAGATACCGATGTCCCGCAACACGTTGCTCGAAGTCGGGGATAGTTCGAGTACGCCCACTGGCAACTGTTCGAGGCTTAAACGCAGCGCGTCGTAATGGCGAATCCTCGGTGACAGACCGGCGCGCGCGAACAGCTGTGCGGCGAGGGGCGTGGGGGCGCCGGCAATGACGGTCGTGTAGCCCATCGCGGCGGCTTTCTGCTCGATATCTGTCCACAGGCGATTGAGGCCGCCGAAGAGGTTGAGCGACCCAGCGACTTCGAGCAAGACCTCGGTTGCGGCAGCGATGCTGATGGTCGGAGTGAATTGAAGCGACCATGCGGCCACGCGTTCCAGCGCCGCGCGTTCCGCAGTCACGTCGCGCGCGAAGACCCGCAGACCGGAGGCAAGCGCCTGCGCCGCCGTAACCGACATACCGGCGGCAATGCCGTGCCGGCGTGCTTCCTGGTTGCAGACAACGATCGCGGCGTTAGCCGCGGAAGAGGTGACGACGGCGAGGGGGCCCGACATCGCCGCCCCGCGCGTGAAGATTTCGAGGGAAAGCAGAGGAAAACGAAGCGCGAGCCACAGCATGACGGTTTGCGGTCTGGCCGGATTTCACGACGCCGTTTCCAGCAGACGGGCATCATGGTTCGCACGGCGCACGCCAGCGGGCGTGGCAGGCGAGTTCAGCAAATCGAGCACGATGGGCGCCGCCAGATCGCTGCCGCGGCGTTTGAGGACGCGCACCACGGTCCGGTTTTGCAGGCGTCCTATATGCAGCCGCAGCGCAGCAGGCGAGGCCGGGATGACACGGGCCGAACGGAACAACAAGGCAACCGCGCTGCCGGCTTCAGCCGCCAGTTGCAGGCGCTTCAGTGCGCGCTCAGGCGCGCGATCGATCCATGCGAGAACCGCACCGCAGCCCTGGTAGCGCAATGCCTGTTCGCATGCCCAGAAGCTTTCAGCGGCACTGGAAGTGCGCACCAGGACCAAGCGGGGAAGCCGCACTCCATGTGCGACAAACGCCGGAGCATAAGGGATGTGCGGCGGCGCGATCAGCATGATCCAGCGCCCGGCCTGGGTAAGACGCGCGGCGGCAGGCATGAGGAGCTGCAATTCACCGATACCCGGGCGCTCGGCGTAAATCTCGGTCAGCACGGCCGCCGGCCAGCCGCCTCCCGGAAGCGCTGCATCCAATTCGGGGAAACCGGTAGGGATGCTGGGGATCGCTACTCGCGCGCAATCGCTCCCGCGCCAGATGGCGGGATGATTGAGGACGGTCTCGAGGGACTGCATCCGGCTGTGCCTTCAAGGTTTGCCGTTGCGGAATATTCCAACGACGAGACCTTCGATGGTGAGCGGCTCGCGGCGCGTGTCTATCACGATGGGCTCGAAGTCGGAGTTTTCCGGTGCCAGCTCGATCAGGTGCCGGCGCTGGCGGATGCGCTTGACCGTGACTTCGTCGTGGAGCCGCGCCACCACGACCTGACCGGAGCGGAAGTGCCTGGTGCTATGCACTGCCAGCAGATCGCCGTCGAGTATTCCCGCATCCCGCATGCTCACGCCGCGTACCCGTAGCAGATAGTCGGCGTGAGGCTTGAACAGGGCGGGATCGATACGGTAGCGATCCTCGATGTGCTGTTCAGCGAGGATGGGGCTGCCGGCGGCGACCCGGCCCACGACCGGTATGCCCGGCTGCTGTTTCAGCCGGATACCGCGGGAGGTGCCCGCCAGCATCTCGATTGCACCCTTACGCGCCAGCGCGCGCAGGTGTTCTTCGGCGGCATTAGGGGAGCGGAACCCCATGGCGCGGCAAATCTCGGCCCGGGTTGGCGGCAAGCCCGCGTTAGCGACCTGCTCGCTGATCAGGCGCAGGATTTGTTCCTGGCGGGGGGTCAGTGGGGCCATGCTGGGTGACTACTGTAATTATATACAGTATCGAAACCGGGGCAAGGGCGATCGACGGGAGTCCACCTGCGCGACCCGATGCCACGGCGCGCACGTCGAAATGAGTTCAGCCCGGATCCGCAGCCAGCGCCCATAACTATTGGATTGGGACCGGATTTTTGTTACACTGCATGCCCCCAGTTCAGGGGGAAACAGAGATGGGCGGTCCGCCCATTTTTTGTTTGTGGGGCGGATTTGCGATGGATTTGAACGGGTTACTGGAAACAACCGTGGCTGGTATGGGCTACGAACTGGTTGGGGTGGAGCGGCCCGGCGGGGGTCGATTGTTGCGTGTTTACATCGACAAAGCGGGCGGCATCAACGTTGACGACTGTGCTGCGGTTAGCCACCAGGTGAGCCGGGTGCTGGACGTGGAAAACGTGCGTTACGATCGACTGGAAGTATCGTCGCCGGGGCTGGACCGGTTGCTGAGGGAGGAACGGGATTTCGTGCGCTTCGCAGGACAGCGGGCGCGCGTGAAGATGCGGGTGCCGGTGGACGGGCAGCGCAACTTCGTCGGCGTGGTGCGCGAAGCAAGCGCCGGCCGCCTGCAGCTCGAGGTTGATGGCAGAGTGTTGTCGCTCGAGCTCGGTAACGTTGAAACGGCGCGTCTGGTGCCGAACATATAGCTCAGGAGAGCGGGAATGAGCCGGGAAATTTTGCTGCTGGTGGACGCCCTGGGGCGCGAAAAGAACGTCGACAAGGAAATCGTGTTTGGCGCGCTTGAACTCGCGCTCGCCTCCGCCACCAAGAAGCGCTTTCAGGAAGACGTGGAGGTGCGCGCGTCGGTCGACCGCACCACGGGTGAGTTTTCGTTTTTCCGCCGCTGGCAGGTGATGAACGAAGGTGAGATCGAGGCGCCGGCGCGCCAGATCCTGCTGAGCGAGGCGAAGCAGCAAAACCCCGACATCCAGGTGGGCGAGTACACCGAGAAACCGCTGGGCGGGCTGGAGGTCGGGCGCATCGGCGCGCAGACGGCAAAGCAGGTGATCCTGCAGAAGATCCGCGAGGCCGAGCGCGAGCAGATCCTGAACGATTTTCTGGCCCGCAAGGAGCCCCTGGTCACCGGCGTGATCAAGCGCATGGAGCGCGGCAACGGCATCATCGAATCGGGGCGGCTGGAGGCCGTGTTGCCCCGGGACCAGATGATCCCGAAGGAGAACCTGCGCGTGGGAGACCGCGTGCGGGCCTATGTGTGGAAGACCGATCGCGTCAGCCGCGGCCCGCAGCTGGTGCTGTCCCGCACCGCCCCTGAATTCCTGTCCAAGCTGTTCGAGTTGGAGGTGCCGGAGCTCGAGGACGGTTTGCTCGAGATCAAGGCGGCGGCGCGCGATCCCGGCTCGCGGGCAAAGATCGCGGTCCTGTCCAAGGACCGGCGCATAGACCCGATCGGCACCTGCGTCGGCATGCGCGGCTCGCGCGTGCAGGCGGTGACATCGGAACTCGCCGGTGAGCGGGTGGACATCATACTGTGGGCCGAAGACCCGGCACAGTTCGTGGTCAACGCGCTGGCGCCGGCGGAGGTCAGCAAGATCAAGGTGGACGAGGAAGCGCACAGCATGGATATCGTGGTGGACGAGGAAAACCTCGCCCAGGCAATCGGCCGCAACGGGCAGAACGTGCGGCTGGCGAGCGAGCTCACAGGCTGGGTGCTCAATATCATGACGAAAGAGGAGTCGCAGAAGAAGAGCGAGGAGGAAGCGACGCGCGTCAAGACGATGTTCATGGAAAAGATTGACGTCGACGAGGAGGTCGCGGAGATCCTGGTCCAGGAAGGCTTCAATACCCTGGAGGAGGTTGCCTACGTCCCGATCACGGAAATGCAGGAGATCGAGTCCTTCGACGAGGCCACCATCAACGAATTGAGGAGCCGCGCCCGTAACGCGCTGCTGACCCAGGCGATCGTGAGCGAAGAGCGGGTCGAGCATGACATCGAAGACCTGATGAAGGTCGAAGGCATGGACAACGACACTGCCCGCCTGCTGGCTGCGAAGGGCGTGGGCACCCAGGAGGCGCTCGCCGATTTCGCGACCGACGATCTGGTCGAATTGACGAGTCTCGACGGCGAACGCGTCAAGCAGCTCATCATGGCGGCGCGCGCGCCGTGGTTCGCAGAAGCCAACTCCTGATACCGGTAATCCGATGGCGCAAATAAACGTCACACAATTCGCCCAGCAGCTGGGCCTGCCAACGGCTCTTCTCATCGAGCAGTTGCAGGCGGCCGGCGTGGGCAAGGCACTCTCCGAGGATACTTCGCTCACGGAGAAGGACAAGACGCAGCTGCTCGAGCATTTGCGCAAAGCACACGGCGCAGCCGAGGCCAAGCAGAAGATCACGCTGACGCGTCGTCAAACCACGGAAATCAAGAAGTCGGACAGCACCGGAAAGTCGCGCACCATACAGATCGAGGTGCGCAAGAAGCGGGTGCTGGTGAAGCGCGAGGCGCCCGAGCCGGAAGCGCCGGCCGAGCCGTCGCGGCCGGTTCTCGATGCCGAGCAAGTTGCGCTACGCGAAACCGAGGCCAGGCGGCAGGCCGAGCTTGCGGCGCGGCAGACCGAAGATGCTGAAATAAAGCGCCGCAAGAGGGATACCACGGACGCGGTAGCGGAGGCGAAATCGGCGGAGGAAGCGAAACCCGTTACGGAGGCGCAGGCGGCGGCACAGCCGCCGGTCGAGGGCACGCTGCACAAACCGACGGTCAAGCCCGAGGAAAAAGCGCAGAAGGCGGAAAAGAAAGCCAAGAAGCCGCCGGCCAAGGAAGTCGTGTGGAAGGATGAGACGGTCAAGCGCCGCAGCATCAAGACGCGCGGAGACGCGACCGGCGGACTGGGCTGGCGCGCGCGCAAGATGCGGCCCGGGCATGCCAGCCACGCGGAAGAAGGCGATGCGCAGCGCGCGTTCGCCGCTCCGAGCGAGCCGGTGGTGCGGGACATCATGGTGCCGGAAACAATCACCGTCGCCGACCTCGCGCACAAGATGTCGGTGAAAGCCGCCGAAGTGATCAAGTCGCTGATGAAGCTCGGCAACATGGCGACCATTAACCAGGTGCTCGACCAGGACACGGCAATGATTGTGGTGGAGGAAATGGGGCACGTCGCCAAACGCGCCAAGCTCGACGACCCCGACGCATTCCTTGCCGAGCAGAGCCACGCGTCTCCCGCCGAGATCAAGCTGGAACCGCGGGCGCCGGTGGTAACCGTTATGGGGCACGTGGACCACGGCAAGACATCCCTGCTCGACGCCATCCGCCGTACCAAGGTTGCCAGCGGCGAGGCGGGTGGTATCACCCAGCACATTGGCGCGTATCACGTGAATACGCCCAGGGGCATGGTCACCTTCCTCGACACGCCGGGCCATGAAGCGTTCACAGCGATGCGCGCGCGCGGCGCCAAGTTAACAGACATCGTGGTGCTGGTGGTTGCCGCCGACGATGGCGTCATGCCGCAAACTATCGAGGCTATTCACCATGCCAAGGCGGCAAAAGTGTCCCTGCTGGTCGCGCTGAACAAGATCGACAAGCCGGAAGCGAATCCCGACCGGGTCAAGCAGGACCTGGCTGCGCGGGACGTGGTGCCGGAAGAGTGGGGCGGCGACACCATGTTCGTGGAGGTCTCGGCCAAGACCGGGAAAGGCATCGACAACCTGCTCGACCGGTTGCTGCTGCAAGCCGAGGTGCTGGAACTGAAGGCGGCGAAGGACGCCCCGGCACGGGGCATCGTGATCGAATCGCGGCTCGACAAGGGGCGCGGGCCGATCGCGACGGTGCTGGTTCAGTCAGGCACGCTCAAGCGCGGCGACATTGTGCTCGCCGGTGCGGTGTTCGGGCGCGTGCGGGCTCTGGTTGATGAACTTGGCGCCACCATCGAAGCGGCGGGACCGTCGATCCCGGTGGAAATCCTCGGGCTGTCGGACGTGCCGGCCGCGGGTTCAGAGGTGCTGGCGCTGGGTGACGAGCGCAAGGCGCGCGAAATCGCCCTGTTCCGCCAGGGAAAATACCGCGATGTGAAGCTCGCCAAGCAGCAGTCGGCGAAGCTCGAGAACATCTTCGAGCAGATGGGGGAAGGCCAGGCCAAGGTCCTGTCGCTCATCATCAAGTCCGATGTGCAGGGCTCGCACGAAGGCCTGGCGCACGCCCTGACCAAGCTGTCGACGGACGAGGTCAAGGTCAATATCGTGCATGCTGCCGTGGGCGGCATTACGGAGTCCGACGTCAACCTGGCACTGGCCTCGAAGGCGGTGATCATCGGCTTCAACACGCGGGCCGATGCCGCGGCCCGCAAGCTCGCCGAAAGCAGTGGCATCGATGTTCGCTACTACGACGTGATTTACGATGCCGTCGACGTCGTCAAGGCGGCGCTGACCGGTATGCTGGCGCCGGAGAAAAAGGAGAACATCCTCGGGCTGGTCGAAGTGCGCCAGACGTTCAAGATCTCCAAGGTCGGCACCATTGCCGGCTGCTACGTGTCCGAGGGCCTGATACGGCGCAATGCCAAGGTGCGCTTGTTGCGGGACAACGTGGTGACACACGATGGCGAGCTCGAGTCGCTCAAGCGCTTCAAGGATGACGCGCGAGAGGTCAAAGCCGGTTTCGAGTGCGGTCTCTCCTTCAAGAACTTCGACGATATGAAGGTGGGCGACCAGATCGAAGCCTACGAGGTGGTCGAAGTCGC
>CAZCGD010000526.1:0-4260 GCA_964498105.1 uncultured Streptomycetaceae bacterium | reverse complement strand
AATCCTGTCCATTCTGGTTTTGCTCTTATCGGCGTTCATCGGCGTCTATCGGCGGCTGAATCTGGTTCTTAAACCAGCCTGCCTTTCTTCATGCGGTAGCCGGCGGTCGCGAGCCGGCCGAGCTGCCCGCCGTGCGCGTGGCAGATCGCGCACGCCAGCGCATCGGCCGCGTCCGGGCTGGGCGCGCCCCCGAGCTTGAGCAGGCGCCGCACCATCTCCTGCACCTGCCCCTTCTGCGCGTGGCCGTTGCCCACCACCGCCTGCTTGACCTGCAGCGCAGTGTACTCCGCCACCGGCAGGCCGTGCAGTACGGCGGCGCAGACCGCCGTGCCGCGCGCCTGTCCCAGCAGGAGCGTTGATTGGGGGTTGACGTTGACGAACACCTTTTCCAGCGCGACCTGCGCGGGGCGGTGGCTGGTGATGACCTCGACGAGGCCGTCGAGTATTGCCTTCAGGCGCGCGTCGAGCGCGGCGTCGGGCGTCCGGATGCGCCCGCTGGTGACGTAAGTGAGCTCGCTGCCGTTCTTGTCGATGACGCCGAAGCCGGTGATGCGCAATCCTGGGTCAATTCCCAGGATTCGAACGCGCGCATCACGTGAGGCGTTAGGCGTGAGGCGTGAGGCGGCGCTCATTCCTGGGCACTCGACTTGCGGTGCGAGTTGATCAGTCCTCCGACTAAAGCGAAAACCCTATCGATCTGAATATCCGCTTGCTCTGTGCCGCTGGCGTAACCGAGCTCCCTCGTTAAAACCAGGTAAGTCTCAAGCTCGGAAAGAGATCCCCGAGCTATAGCGAGAAACCGCAACAGTTCTTTGGTGCTATTGCGCCCCATGCCTTCCGCAATATTTGCCGGCACCGATACCGCGGCGCGGCGCATCTGACTGGTAAGCGCGTAGAGCTCGCTCTGAGGAAAGCTTTCGGTGAGGCGATAGATTACTTTGACGAGTGCGATACTTTGCTGCCAGGCCAGAAGGTCATGGTGCTTTCGCTTCACTCGTTATCCTTCAGGTTTGCCCGCCTAACGCCTCACGCCTAACGCCTCACGCTTCCATGACGGCGGTGGTATAGACTTCCTGCACGTCGTCGATGCTTTCCAGCGCGTCGAGCAGCTTCTGCATGCGCGCCGCGTCGTCCCCCTTCATGACGCTCTCCGTGGTCGGCTTGAACGTCACCTCGGCCAGCGCCGCCTTGAAGCCCTTCTTCTCGAGCGCGGTGCGCACCGCGACGAACTCGTAGGGGCCGGTCACGAGCTCGATGCTGCCATCGTCGTTCGCGACGACGTCCTCGGCGCCGGCCTCGATCGCCGCTTCCATCAACTGGTCCTCGTCGGTGCCGGGCGCGAACACGAGCTGCCCGCAGTGCTTGAACAGGAACGCAACCGCCCCCTCGCCCCCCAGGTTGCCGCCGTGCTTGGTAAACGTGGAGCGGACATCGGCCACGGTGCGGGTCTTGTTGTCGGTCATGCAGTCCACCATCACCGCCGCGCCGCCGGTGCCGTAGCCCTCGTAGCGGATTTCCTCGTAGTTCGCGCCCTCGAGGCCGCCGCTGCCGCGCTTGATCGCGCGCTCGACGTTGTCCTTGGGCAAGTTGTTGGCGTAGGCCTTGTCCACCGCCAGCCGCAGCCGCGGGTTGGCGCCGGGGTCACCGCCGCCGAGCCGCGCTGCGACCGTGATTTCCTTGATCGAGCGGGTGAAGATCTTGCCGCGCTTCGCGTCCTGCCGGTTCTTGCGGTGCTGTACGTTGGCCCACTTGCTGTGTCCTGCCATTATTCGCCTCTGCCAACTGCAAACTAACCCGTTAAAATAGCGGAAATATTATCACGTGGAGCCACCATGCCAGAACCGCTGTTGATCGCCAAAGCCGGGGCCGCCGAGCTCGTGCTCCTGCCCCAGTACGCCAATCGCCACGGCCTGATCGCCGGCGCCACCGGCACCGGCAAGACGGTGACGCTGCAGCGCGTGGCCGAAGGCTTG
Organism: uncultured Streptomycetaceae bacterium; assembly: GCA_964498105.1. Taxonomy (GTDB): domain Bacteria; phylum Pseudomonadota; class Gammaproteobacteria; order Burkholderiales; family SG8-41; genus SG8-41. Next base: position 2,287 of record CAZCGD010000526.1, on the reverse strand, counting down.
AGCCGCAGCGGCGTGCCGGTATTCGTGGCCGACGTGAAGGGCGACCTGGCAGGTCTGTCGCAGCCGGGCGAAGCGAAGGGCAAGATCAAGGAACGCATAGCCAGCCTGAAACTTGATATCACCTTCGAGGCCTGCCCGGTGGTGTTCTGGGACGCCTTCGGGGTGCAGGGCCACCCGGTGCGCACCACCATCTCCGAGATGGGCCCGCTGCTGCTCGCGCGCATGCTGGGCCTGAACGAAACGCAGGCCGGCGTGCTCAACCTGGCATTCAAGATCGCCGACGACAACAAACTGCTGCTGCTCGATCTGAAGGATCTGCGGGCGCTGCTCCAGCACGTCGGCGACAACGCGAAGCAGTTCACCACGCAGTACGGCAATATCTCGTCCGCGTCGATCGGCGCCATCCAGCGCGGATTGCTCACCATCGACCAGCAGGGCGGCGATAAGTTTTTCGGGGAGCCTGCGCTCAATCTGCAGGACCTGATGCAGACCGACGCCAAGGGCCGCGGCGTCATCAACATCCTGGCGGCCGACAAGCTGATGACTTCGCCGAAGCTCTACTCGACGCTGCTGCTGTGGCTGCTGTCGGAGCTATTCGAAGAGCTGCCAGAAGTGGGCGACCCGGAAAAACCGAAGCTGGTCTTCTTCTTCGACGAGGCGCACCTGCTGTTCAACGAGGCGCCGGCGGCGTTGCTGGAGAAAATCGAGCAGGTGGTGCGCTTGATCCGCTCCAAGGGCGTGGGCGTCTATTTCGTGACGCAAAACCCGCTCGACATTCCCGACACCGTGCTGGGTCAGCTCGGCAACCGCGTGCAGCACGCGCTGCGCGCCTTCACGCCGCGCGACCAGAAAGCGGTGAAATCCGCCGCGACCACGCTGCGCGCCAATCCCAAGCTGAACGTCGAAGCGGCCATCACCGAGTTGGGCATTGGCGAGGCGCTGGTTTCGTTCCTCGACGACAAGGGCCGCCCCACCGTCGTGGAGCGCGCATTCGTGGCGCCGCCGGGCACGCGCATCGGCCCGGTCACCGCGCAGGAACGCGAGAAGCTCATCAAGTCTTCCGCCGTCGCCGGGGTCTATGAGAAGACGCAAGACCGCGAATCGGCGTACGAGAAGCTGACGCAACGCGTGGCCGACAAGGCGCCGGAGGGCGCGACCGCTGGAACGGGAGGACAAGCGCCTGCCGGCGGCGGCGGTTTCCTCGACGCGCTGGGCGGGCTCCTCGGCGGCTCGACCGGCCCACGCGGCGGGCGGCGCGAGGGTGCGGTCGAAGTGGCGGCCAAGAGCGCCATGCGGGCGATCGGCTCGCAGGTCGGCCGTGAAATCGTGCGCGGGGTGCTCGGTTCCTTATTGGGCGGCGGAAAGCGGCGGCGGTGAGCCGAGAGGCGTTAGGCGAAAAGCGATCGCACCAGCAGATATAGGTTCCCCCGCCTCACTCCTCACGCCTTACACCTCACGCTGAAAAAGCGGTGCTGATCGCCTTCAACAAGCCGTTCAACGTGCTCTGCCAGTTCACCGACGGCGCGGGCCGGCGCACGCTGGCCGACTTCGTAACGGTGAAGGATGTCTATCCGGCGGGCCGGCTCGACTACGACAGCGAGGGCCTGCTGCTCCTGACCGACGAGGGCTCGCTCCAGAAACGCATCGCCGACCCGCGTCATCGGATGAAGAAGACGTATCTCGTCCAGGTCGAGCACGTCCCGGACGCCGCGGCGCTTGCGCTCCTGCGTCGCGGCGTGAAACTGCGGGACGGCATGACGGCGCCGGCGGGCGCGCGGCTGGTGGAGGAACCCGACTGGCTGTGGCCCCGCGAACCGCCCATACGCCATCGGCGCAACATTCCCACGGCGTGGCTTGAGATCACGATCACGGAAGGTCGCAACCGCCAGGTCCGCCGCATGACCGCCGCCGTAGGCCACCCGACCCTGCGGCTCGCGCGCGTGAGCATCGGCGCATGCTCGCTCGACGGTTTGCGGCCGGGGGAATGGGAAGTTCGGCAAGCCAAAGGGCGGCTAAGGTGAAACGTCGCACCTGGAGCCGTGAAGAGACTGCGGCAATAGAAGAGTTACACTGATCCCGAGTTCACGCTCACTCACAATTTCAGATGCCAACCTGGAGAGTTCAACGGTGACGAACGAAGCCAAACTGCATGTCTACGATGTCCTTGCCAAGGCCTTCATCCAGGAGGGCGTGCGCACCTGTTTTACGCTGATGGGCGATGCGAACATGAACTGGGCGGCGCGATTGGCCCAGCAGGGATGTCGCATGGTCTACGTCAGGCACGAGC
>CAZCGD010000525.1:0-1860 GCA_964498105.1 uncultured Streptomycetaceae bacterium | reverse complement strand
GATGCGGTCCGACAGCGCAAAGCCGATGCCGCCGGCGCCGATGATGCCGAGTATGGTGGCGGAGCGGGTGTTGGACTCGAACATGTAGAGCACGTTCGACAGCATGATGGGCAGCACCTGCGGCAGGATGCCGAAGCGCACAGTCTTGACGGCGTTGCCCCCGGCCGCGCGCACGCCCTCGACCTGCTTGCGCTCGACGTTCTCGATCGCCTCCGCGAACAGCTTGGCGAAGATGCCCACGTCCGTCGTCGCAATGGCAAGCACCCCCGCGAGCGGACCGAGCCCGACGGCGCGCACGTAGACCAGCGCCCACACCAGGGAATCCACCCCGCGCAGGAAGTCGTACGAGCGGCGGATCGGAAAGCGCAGCAGCGTGAGCGGCAGGACATTGCGCGCACCCAGGAAGCCGAGCGGCACTGCGATGACGGCGGCGATCAGGGTGCCGAGAAAAGCCATGCCGACGCTTTCCAGCATGGCCTTCACCAGGTCCCAGAACGCCTCCCCCGGCGTCGGCGGGAACAGCGCGCCGGCGATCTTACCGAAACGCTCCATGCCGTTCACGATCCGCGCCGGCGAGGCGTCGAAGCGCACCAGGCAGAAGATGACGAAGCCGAGCAGCCCCAGCACGCAGGCGAGCAGGATCGCGCGCTCGCGCGGCGTGCGCGAGAAGGCGCGCGGATAGCGCTCGCGGAACGACGCGAGCTGCGCAGCATCGATGGCGGCGGCGCTCAGGCCCATTGCAGGCTTTCCCGGCCGATGATGCGGTGGCGGATGCGCTCGCAGACGAGGTCGATCAGGGTAATGGTCACGACGATCATCAGCACGATCGCGCTCACGTCATCGTAGTAATTCAGGCTGATCGCCTGGTAGAGCTCCTGGCCGATGCCGCCGGCGCCGACGAAGCCGACGATGGCCGCGGAACGCACGTTCAACTCGAGGCGCCACAACGTGTAGGTCGTGAAGTTAGGCAGGACCTGCGGCAGCGCGGCGTAACGGATGGCTTCGAACCAGTTCCCGCCCGCGGCGCGCACGCCATCCAACTGGCGCTCGTCGATGTTTTCGTTCGCTTCCGCGAACAACTTCCCCAGCGCGCCGGTGGTATGGACGGTCAGCGCCAGAAAGCCGGCGAACGGGCCGATGCCGAAGGCGACGACGAAGATCAGGGCATAGACCACCTCCGGCACGCAGCGCGCGACCTCGGCGATGCGGCGGAACGTGAAATAAATCCAGTAGTGTCCCGCCAGGTTGCGCGAGGCCGGGAAGCACAGGACGAAACCCCCAACCGCCCCGAACAAGGTCGCCATCAGCGCGATCAGGAACGTATCGCCCAGCAGCTTGAGCCACTTCAGGAAGCCGTAGTACCAGACGCCGATATCGCTGAACAGGCTGGCGAACTTGATCTCGGGCACGGTCTTGGCAAGGTACTCGCCGATCCGCGGCAGCCCGGCCGCGAGGCGCTCGAGCGTGAAATGGCTGAAATCGGCGGCGAAATGAAACAGGGTGAGAAACAGCAGCGAGTAGCCGAAGAGCTCGCAGCGCTGCCGCCGGCGCAGGCGCGCGAATTCCTCCTCGAACCGCCGGACCTGGATGCTGGATTCCATCAACTACTTGCGGCGATCCTTGGCGAGCTGCTGGCGGAGTTCGACCGCGATCTGGTAGACGGAATGCTGCACTTCCTTGTAGCCCTGCGACTCCCCGCGCACGACCTCCTTGAACACTTTCGGGTCGTCGTGGTGCAGGTTGAGAAACATCGCCTTCAATTCGGCCTTCATCTCCTTCGGCAGGTCGGAGCGGATGGCGATGACCGGGTTGAGAATCAAGTCGGAAACCCAGATGATGCGGATGTCTTCCTTCTTGAGG
>CAZCGD010000524.1:0-7007 GCA_964498105.1 uncultured Streptomycetaceae bacterium | reverse complement strand
TGGCAGCCTTCCTTGTCCACCAGTTCCTTCAGCGCCGCTTCGATCACTGGCTGCTCGTCCGGGATCAGGCGCATGACCATGCGCACGGGCGGAGCGACGACCGCCTTTCCGAACCACTCCACGAGCGCCGGTATGCCCTCGTCCTTGTAGACGCCCTGCGAGGCGCGGTCACTGATCGAAACCAGGCCGATCACTAATTCTTCGGCTGCCATGTGCAAAGTATAACGTGGGCGGTTCTCGGAAGCGGAACGGCGTGAATAGTGAATAGTGAATCGACAAAACCGCAAGCCGTGAATCGCCGTTCAACTTAGTCCATTAACTATTCACTATTTACTATTCACGCCTTTCTCTATCAGGTCGCGCAGCGCCTGATAGAGCTCTCTGTAGCTGCGCGGCGGCTTGCCCGCTTGGCGCTCGCGCTCGACGCCGTCGATGAGCGTGCCGAGCTGCCGGATATTCGCCCGCGGGTACCCCGCGAGCAGCTCGCCGAGGGCCGCCGGCTCGCCGAGTAGCCGCCCGCGCCAGCTCTCGATGCGCTTGTGGATCGCAGCCTGGCTGCGCGATGGCGCCTGGAAGGCGTCGAGCGCGGCGCGGATCGGCGCGGGGTCCACGCGGCGCATGAGTTTGCCGATGTACTGCATCTGGCGGCGCCGGGCTTCGTGCTTGGTGATGGTCTGCGCATGCAGGACCGCATCGAGCAGCGACTCCGGCAGATTGACCGTTGCCAGTTGATTCTCGTTCAGCTCAACCAACTCCTCGCCAAGCGCTTGCAATTCGTGCACCGCCTGCTTGCGCTGTGTTTTACTGGGTTTCTCGTCGCTCATGAATACGGATCGGCTGGATTCGGCAAGCTGATATCATAAACAGTGTGCAGTGTGCAGTGTGCAGTTTACAGTTAACTGCCAACTGCCAACTGCCAACTGCCAACTGCCAACTGCCAACTGCCAACTGCTTCTTATGCCTGATTCGCAATTTTCCTTCAGCCCCGATCAGCTCCAGCAGATTGCCCGGGACGTTCTCGATTACGCCGCGAAGCGCGGCGCCAGCGCGGCCGAATCCGAGGTGAGCGAGGGCATCGGGCAGACGGTGACGGTGCGCCAGGGCGAAGTCGAAACCATCGAGTACAACCGCGACAAGGGCATCGGCGTCACTACCTATATCGGCAAGCAGCGCGGGCACGCCAGCAGCACGGATTTCACTCCGCAGGCGCTGCGCGACACGGTGGATGCCGCGCTGTCGATTGCCCGCTTCACGGCATCCGACGATTACTCCGGTCTGGCGGACCAGGACATGCTGGCGCGCGACATCCCCGAGCTCGACCTGTGGCATCCGTGGGACTTGCCGGTCGAGCGCGCCATCGAGATGGCGAAGGCGTGCGAGGACGCCGGTTTCGCGGTCGACAAACGGCTGACCAATTCCGAGGGGGCCACGGTCTCCACCCACGGCTCGCATTTTGTCTACGGCAACTCGCTCGGTTTCCTGGCGGGTTATCCCAGCTCGCGCCACGGCATCTGGTGCGCGCTGATCGCGGGCAAGAACGACGAGATGCAGCGGGACGACTGGTACGAGACCGGCCGCGATGCCACCCGGCTTCCCGATCCCGCAACCGTAGGACGCCGCGCCGGAGAGCGTGCCGTGAGCCGGCTTCGCGCCCGCAAGATCGCTACGACGCAGGCGCCGGTGTTGTTCGAGGCGCCAATCGCCTCCAGCCTGCTCGGGCACTTCGTGTCGGCGGTATCCGGCGGCAGCCTCTATCGCAAGTCTTCGTTTCTCGTCGATTCCGCCGGCACCGCGGTATTCGCGCCGCTCGTGAACGTGAGCGAGCAGCCGCACGTGAGGGGCGGCCTAGCCAGCGCGCCGTTCGACGAGGAGGGCGTGGCGACGCGCCTGCGCGAGGTGGTGAAGAGCGGCGTGGTGCAGGGCTACTTTCTCGGCACCTACTCGGCGCGCAAGCTGGGGTTGAAATCCACTGGCAACGCCGGCGGCAACCACAACCTGTCGTTGCGCGATACCGGCGCCGATTTCGCGGGCCTGCTGAAGCAGATGGGCAGCGGGCTGCTGGTGACCGAGTTGATGGGGCAGGGCGTCAACGCGGTGACCGGTGACTACTCGCGCGGCGCCGCCGGATTCTGGGTGGAGAAGGGGGAGATCGCCTATCCGGTGCAGGAAATCACCATTGCCGGCAATCTCAAGGACGTCTTCCGCGGCATCGCCGCCATCGGCAACGACGTGGTGTGCCGCGGCTCCCGCTATTGCGGTTCGATACTGATAGACAAGATGACGATCGCCGGCGATTAGCGCCGCTGCGCGCGGCGCAGTGTTAAGTTTTGAGTTTTGAGTTTTTGGTGTTGAGCACCTGGTTTAGTTCAACTCAAAATTCAACACTAAACACTCAACACTTTGAATGTGGGGGCGATGAAGAGACGGTCATTTCTGAAGAAGGCGGCCGTGGGTCTGGCTGCCGGCACGGTGGCGGCGCCGGCGATCGCGCAGTCGCAGCCGGCGATCCAGTGGCGCCTGGCGTCGAGCTTTCCCAAGTCGCTCGACACCATCTACGGCGCGGCCGAGATACTGTCGAAACGCGTGTCCGAGTCGTCCGACGGCAGGTTCCAGATCCGGGTGTTCTCGGCAGGCGAGCTCGTGCCGGGGCTGCAGGTGCTCGACGCCGTGCAGAACGGCACGGTGGAGTGCGGGCACACCGCGCCGTACTACTACATCGGCAAAGACCCGGCCTTCGCGTTCGCGACCGCGCTCCCGTTCGGTCTCAACGCGCGCCAGCAGAATGCCTGGATGTACTACGGCGGCGGGCTGGAGGCAGTCGCGGATCTCTTCAAGGAATACGGCTGCCTGCAGTTCGTGACCGGGAACACCGGCGCCCAGATGGGCGGCTGGTTCCGCAAGGAGATCAAGAGCGTCGCGGACCTGAAGGGCCTCAAGTTCCGCATCGGGGGTCTCGGCGGCATGGTCCTCGCCAAGCTCGGGGTGATCGGCCAGCAGATCGCGGGCGGCGACATTTACCCGGCGCTCGAGCGCGGCACCATCGACGCGGCGGAGTGGGTCGGCCCTTACGACGATGAGAAACTCGGCTTCCACAAGGTCGCGAAGTACTACTACTACCCTGGCTGGTGGGAGGGCGGCCCGCAGCTCTCAACCGTCGTCAACTTGAAGAAATGGGAAGAGCTGCCGAAGGCCTATAAGTCCGCGTTCGAAGCAGGCTGCGCGGAGGCCAACGTGCGCTCGCTCGCGCGCTACGACGCCAGGAACCCGGAAGCGCTGCGCCGCCTGGTCGCAAGCGGCACGCAGTTGCGGGCTTTCCCGCGGCCGGTGATGGAGGCGGCGCACCAGGCAGCGTTCGAGCTCTACGCGGAGCTCTCGGAGAAGAGCCGGCACTTCAAGCGCATCTACGACGGCTGGATGAAGTTCCGCGCCGACCAGTTTCTCTGGTTCCGGGTGGCTGAAATGAGTTACGACAACTTCGTGTTCACCGCCACGCCCAGGCCCTCCGCCGGGAAGCAGTAACTAGCAGCCTGTCGGACCTGAGTCCGACAAACTCCTGGGCGCTCGCGCAAACCCCGTGCCGCGGCACGGGGTTTTTCGTTGCGGCTGCTGCCCGGCCGTCAGCCGCGCATTGGTGTAAAATCAACACTTTACAAAACACCGGCCGCCAAGATGTTTTCGCACAAGCAGACCCTGGAGCGCTCCGATCCCGAACTGTGGAGCGCGATCGATCTCGAAAACCGCCGCCAGGAAGCCCATATCGAGCTGATCGCGTCCGAGAACTACGTCAGCCCCGCCGTGCTTCAGGCCCAAGGCTCCGTGCTCACCAACAAGTACGCGGAGGGCTATCCCGGCAAGCGCTACTACGGCGGCTGCGAATACGTGGACATCGCGGAACAGATTGCGATAGACCGCGCGAAGAAGCTGTTCAACGCCGGCTACGCCAACGTGCAGCCCCATTCCGGGGCGCAGGCGAACACGGCGGTGTATTACGCGGCGCTGCATCCCGGTGACACGATACTCGGCATGGCGCTCGACGCGGGCGGCCACTTGACCCACGGCGCCAAGGTGAGCCTCTCCGGGCGGTACTTCGACGCGGTCACCTACGGCCTCGACCCGAAGACCGAGGCCATAGACTACGCCGAGATCGAGGAACTGGCGCACGTGAAGAAGCCGAAGCTCATCGTCGCCGGCGCGTCCGCCTATTCGCTGACGTTCGACTGGAAACGGTTCCGCGCCATCGCCGACAAGTGCGGCGCGCTGCTGATGGCGGACGTCGCGCACTACGCCGGGCTGATCGCGGCGGGGCTCTACCCGAGCCCGGTCGGCATCGCCGATTTCGTGACCACCACCACGCACAAGACGCTGCGCGGCCCGCGCGGCGGATTGATACTCGCCAACGCCGAGCACGAAAAGGTATTGAACTCGGCGATCTTCCCCGGCACGCAGGGCGGGCCGCTGATGCACGTGATCGCCGCCAAGGCGGTCGCCCTCGGCGAGGCGATGACGAAGGAATTCCGGACCTACCAGCAGCAGGTGCTCGATAACGCGCGCGTGATGGCGAAGGTGCTGCAGGAGCGCGGTTTCCGTATCGTGTCCGGACGCACCGAATGCCACATGTTCCTGGTGGACTTGCAGAGCAAGCGCCTGACCGGCAAGGACGCGGAGCAGATCCTGGGCAAGGTAAACATCACGGTCAACAAGAACGCCGTGCCCAGGGATCCGCAGAAACCGACGGTGACGAGCGGTATCCGCATCGGCTCGCCGGCGATGACCACCCGCGGCTTCCGGGAGCACGAGGCCGAGCAGCTCGCGCACCTCATCGCCGACGTGCTCGACGCGCGCGGCGACGGCAAGGCGAACCTGCGGGTCACGGGCGAGGTGAAAAAACTTTGCGATAAATTTCCCGTCTATGGAAACTAAGTCAAAAGGCAAAAGGCAAAAGGCAAAAGAGACGCTCTGTCGTTCTTACCTTCTGCCTTTTGCCTTTTGCCTTCTGCCTTCCGTATGAAGTGCCCTTTCTGCAATTCGCCCGACACCCAGGTCATCGACTCGCGGGTGAGCGACGATGGCGACAGCATCCGCCGGCGGCGCAAGTGCGCGGCGTGCGTCAAGCGCTTCACCACCTACGAGACGGTGGAGCTGCGGATGCCGCAGGTGGTGAAGCAGGACGGCAGCCGCACCGAGTTCGACCTGGAGAAGCTGCGTACCGGCTTCATGCGCGCGCTGCACAAGCGGCCGGTGCCGACGCAACTGGTGGACGAGGCCATCGCCACCATCACGCAGAACGTGCTCGCGTTGGGCGAGCGCGAGATCGAGTCGCGGCGCATCGGGGAGATGGTGATGCGGGAGTTGCACCGGCTCGACCAGGTAGCCTACATCCGCTTCGCGTCCGTCTACCGCAGCTTCGAAGGCGTGGACGACTTCCAGGACGCGATCAAGGAAGTGCAGAAGCCCACAACGAAGGGAAAATAGCCGCCAAGACGCCAAGAAGGTCAAGTATAAATTAGCCGCCAAGGCGCCAAGACGCCAAGAAGAACAAGAACAATAATTGAACCGCCAAGCACGCCAAGGCCGCCAAGAAAAGCAGAATAATAATTTATTTGTCTTGGGTTTCTTGGCGTGCTTGGCGGTCTTGGCGGTTCGATTGGATTTTGATCTTAGTTCGAATTTCTTGGCGCCTTGGCGTCTTGGCGGCTAATCCATGTTTTCTGCCGACGATCATCGTTACATGGCAAGGGCGCTGGAGCTGGCGGAGCGCGGGCTGTATACGAGCACGCCCAACCCGCGAGTGGGCTGCGTGATCGTCAACGGCGGTGAGGTCGTGGGCGAGGGCTGGCACGAGAAGGCCGGCTTGCCGCACGCCGAGGCCATCGCGCTTGCCGCCGCGGGTTCGCGGTCGCGGGGGGCGACGGCCTACGTGTCGCTCGAGCCGTGCACCCACCAGGGGCGGACCGGTCCCTGCTCGACAGCGTTGCTCGAGGCCGGCGTCGCGCGCGTGGCGGCGGCTCTCCAGGACCCCAATCCGCTGGTGGCGGGTGGCGGACTTGCCCGGTTGCGCGACCAGGGCGTTGAGGTGGCCTGCGGCCTGCTCGAACACGAAGCGCGCGAGCTCAACATCGGCTTCGTCTCGCGTATGACGCGCGGCCGGCCGTGGGTGCGGCTGAAGGTCGCGGCAAGCCTCGATGGCAGGACGGCCCTCAATAACGGGCGCAGCCAGTGGATCACCGGCGAGGCCGCGCGCCGCGATGGGCATCACTGGCGCGCGCGCGCCTGCGCGATCCTGACCGGCGCTGGCACCGTGCGCGACGACGACCCGCGGCTGACGGTGCGCGAGGTTGAGACCAGCCGGCAGCCGTTGCGCGTCGTGGTGGACAGCAAGCTGGAAACCCCGTCTGCGGCGAAAATACTGGAAGGCGGCGGCGTGCTGGTGGCCGCGGCGCGGGAGGACAAGGCGAAGATTGCCGCGCTCCGGGCAAGAGGCGCGGAGGTGCTCGTGATGCCCAACAGCGCCGGCAAGGTCGAGCTCGGCGAGCTGTTCCGGGAGCTTGCGCGCCGGGGGCTGAACGAGGTGCACGTCGAGGCGGGGTCCCGGCTGAACGGTTCGCTGGTGCAGGAAGGGCAGGTGGACGAGTTCCTGATCTATCTTGCGCCCAGCATCATCGGCGATGCCGCGCGCGGCATGTTCCATCTGCCGGAGCTGACGGCGCTTGCCGGGCGGCGGCAGTTGAAGATTCTCGATACGCGCATGATCGGGCCGGATATCCGCGTCACGGCGCGCTTTGCCTAGGGACATTTTGGCCACGGAATCACACGGAAATACACGGACAGACCCGAAAGGCCGGTTGTGAATTTATTTCAGTTGCATGTTTTTGATTCTTCCGTGTGCTGCCGTGTGTTTCCGTGGCTGAATGGATTTATGTGTTTACCGGAATAGTTACGGCGATCGGCACGGTGACGGCAGCAGTGCCCGCGGCCGGCGGGTTGCGGCTGGTCGTGGACGCCGCGGG
>CAZCGD010000523.1:0-7298 GCA_964498105.1 uncultured Streptomycetaceae bacterium | reverse complement strand
CTTGGGCACGGTGAAGGGCGGGTGTGGGCTGATGTAGGAAACGAGCAGCACCCACGGCTTGCCCCTTTCGCGCCCGTGGCGCTCGAGCCATTCGATGGATTTCGCGGTGATGCGGCGGTCGTAATCCTGATAATGGGTCTCACCGGCGCCCGAGCGCTCCATGTAGAGCTTCCAGAAACTGCCGTCATCCTTGGGCGGCTCCGCGTCGTAGCCGCGCAGCAGGTTCTTGATCGCGCCCTTGCCCTCGTGCAGGTGCATGGGTTCGATCTCCTCAGTGAAGCCATTGTCGTCCTCCCCCGAGCGATAGTGGAGCTTGCCCACCGCGACTACCGTGTGTCCCTGCCCGCGCAGGCGATGGTGCCAGCTTGGCACGCGCCCGTCGTAGGCGATGGCGTTGTCCCAGTAGCCGGTCTGGTGGGGGTAGCGGCCGGTCGCGAGGCTCGCGCGCGCCGGGCAGCACAGCGGGCTCGTGGAGTAAGAGTTCTCGAAGCGAACACCGGCCGCGGCAATGCGGTCGATCGCGGGTGTCCTGACGATGGGATGGCCGTAACAGCCGGTCACCTGCCGGTTATGGTTGTCCGACAGGAAGAAGATAAGGTTGGCGGGTTCCATCCGGCCTCCAAGCCGAGTCACGCTTCATCATGTCACGCATCATCGCGTCACGCACTATCACGTCACGCACTATCAGAAGTAAGTGGCCTTGACCCCCGGCGGCGGCGAGTAGCGGAAGGTGCCCTTCTTGAGTATCGCTTCCTTGCCGCCGTTCTTCTCGATTTGGGCCTGCTGGTCCGCCCGCGCGAGCCGGTCTGCCGCTTCGGGGTCCACGACTTTCCGCAGTTGCGTTTCGCACTCGGCGCACACGGCCTTGAACGCGGGGTTGCGCCCGAGGTCATTGCGCTCGTGCGGATCAGTGCGGAGATCGAACAGCATCGGCGGCATGCCCACGTAGTGGATGTACTTGTATTGGCCGTGGCGAATCATGTACGACCCCGTGATCGCGCCCGCGGCGTGGTATTCGGAGAGGATGGTCCGCTGCGGGACTCTTCCCTGCGCGATGTCGAGGAGTGAAGCGCCCGGCAGATCGCGGTCGCGCGGATCGGGCTTTGCGCCAAGCGCGTGGATGAACGTCGGGAAGCCGTCCGCCAGCGTCACTGGCGTGTCGCACACTTGGCCTGCCGGCACATCCGGGCCCGCCATGATCAGCGGGATGCCGGCGGATTCCTCGTACATCGTGGACTTGCCCCACAGCCCGCGGGTGTGGAGATTGTCGCCGTGGTCGGACGAGTAGACGATGCGGGTGTCCTGCGCGAGGCCGGTTTCATCGAGCGCGCGAAGGATTTTTCCGACGTTGTCGTCCAGGAACGAAGTCAGCCCGAAATAGGCGGCAATCGCGCGGCGCACCATCGAATCATCGAACGGTTCGTCGAAGCACAGGCACTTGCGCATGGCGTCGATGAAGGGGTGGCGCGGGCGCGCAGCCGTGTCGTACATATCCGGCCACGGCACCTTGTCTTCCGCGTAGAGGTCATAGAACTGCTGCGGCGCGATCAGCGGGAAGTGCGGCGAGACGAAGCCCACGTACAGCGCCCAGGGTTTCTGCTGGTGCTGCGGCGCCGAGTGCTTCAGCCATTTCACCGTTTCGTCCGCGATCGAGCGGTCGTAGCGGGTGTACTCGGATTCGCCGGGCCCGGCTTCGGGCCCCAGCTTGAGCGAACCCGGCCGTCGCGGCAACTCGTCGCGGATCAGCCCCAGCAGGTCGCCCAAGCCGTTCACGATGTGCAGCGGCAGGATTTCCTCGTCGAAGCCGTTGGCCTCCGGCTTCGATTCCTTGTAATGCAGCTTGCCGATCGAAGCCGCGTGATGGCCCCGCTCCATCAGCCGGTGGCCCCAGCTGGCCGCCTGGCCTTCGTAGGCAATCGCATTGTCCCAGCAGCGCACTTCGTGAACGTAGCGGCCGGTGGCGAAGGCTGCCCGCGCCGGCACGCAGATCGGGCAGTTGGTGTAGGCGCTGGTGAAGCGCGTGCCGCGCGCCGCCAGCGCGTCGAGGTTCGGCGTGCGGATCATTGGATGCCCATAGCACCCGGTGACGCGCTTGTTGTGCTCGTCGGACAGGATGAACAGCAGGTTTGTCGGTTTCATAAGCCGTCAGCTGCCAGCCGCCAGTTTGCAGGCGCTGCCAACTGCCAACTGTCAACTGCCCACTCGTCAGCGGTCACTTGTATTTCCTGGTCAGAAGATCCGAAATAGCCGCGCCCTTGTCGATATCGGTTTTGCGCTTGTTGTCGCCCGCGTCGATCTGGCGCGCGATCACCAGCAGTTCCGCCGCCCGCTCGCGCGGCACGAAGGCGACGCCGGCCTCGTCCGCGCACACGAGATCGCCCGGCCGGACCTGAACGCCGCAGATCTGCACCACGCCGTTCACTTCGACGGTCTGCATCCGCCACTTGCCGGTGATGGGGGTGAAGCCCTTGCACCAGACGGGCCAGCCCATGCTGCGGTATTGCTCGGGGTCGCGTACCGTGGCGTCCACGATGGCGCCTATAAAGCCCTGGCGTTTGGCGATGGTCGCCGACTGGCCGCCCATGTTCGAGCAGCCCATGATGCCCTGGATCACCAGCACGTCGCCGGGCTCGGCGAGATTGTGCGCTTCGGTCTCGCCTTGCGTGTTGGTCTTGTCCACCGTCGCGGCCTTGTGGATCTGCGCGACGCGCTGGATGTTGCGCACCGTCAACGCGGGTCCGACGATGCGCGGGCCGTTGGTGACGGGCGGCAACACGTAGCCGGGCACGACGCCGACGATGCCGAGCTGGTCCATCGCATCGGAGATCGTGCCGGTGAGATCGACCAGTAACTTGAAGCCTTCAATGATGTCCTGCGGCAGGCGCGGCAATTCGAGCAGGCGGATGGCGTCGCGCGGCAACTTGCCGAGAGTGGTCTTGGCCAAGGTGTTCTCCTCGTAGAAGTAACGCGCAGCCGAAGCCGCGAGAGTTCAGAGATTCTATGGATAGCAGTAGCGCCGCGTCAACGTCGGGCCCGGATCGTCGCGGGAACATCGGCGCCGTCAACCTCCATGCTTCCGGCATGGCAGGGTATGATTGATCCGGGGGCGCTTCCACACGGAGGGTGGCCATGTTCGGGGGTACAAGACGCGTAGTTGAAATGGCTGCCGACGCCGGGGGTGCGGCCGGCGGCGGGGAGCTGCGCTATGCGGGATTCTGGGCCCGCGTCGCGGCCCTGATCGTCGACAACGCGATCGTCACTATCTTCGGTGTGGTGTTGGTCGTCGGCGCATCTTTTGCCGGTGACGCAGCGGCGCTGGTCGCCATGGTGGCCTGTGTTCTCGCCGCGCTGCTCTACTGGCCGTTGCTGGAATGCTCGGCGCTGCAGGCGACCGTCGGCAAGCAACTGCTCGGCATGCAGGTCACCGACCTGGAGGGCGGGCGCCTCTCGTTCGTGCGCGCGCTGCTGCGCAACCTGGCGAAGATCGCGTCGTCGATACCCTTCGGCATCGGATTCCTGCTGGCCGGATTCACCGCGCGCAAGCAGGCGCTCCACGACATGATCGCAAGCTGCCTGGTCGTGCGCTCGGGGCCGGAGCACCTCTTGAAGACGGTGGCGGCTGCCGTGGTCGGCCTGATCGTCACGTGCGGCAGCATGTATTACTACGTCGACGTCTTCTACCTGCCGCAACAGATGGGCATGGCTGGCGCGCCGCCGCAAAAGGACGTGGTCCAGGGGATGAAAGCCGCGCAGTCAGGTGCGCCAGCGGCGCAGCCGTCCGCGCCGGTGCCTGCGTCCCAGCCCGCCGCCGAAGCGCCACCCTCTCCCCAGCCGGTGGCGCCGATAGCGGTCGTGACGCCAGAAGTGCCCCCGGCCGCAGCGCCAGCCCCCACCCCGGCGCCGAAGCCTGCAGCCGCGCCTGCGCCCCGGGACGCGGCCCCCGCTCCGAAAGCAGTGGCAAGCGCGCCGGAGAAACCGGCCGCGGCGCCTGCTGCAGCGTGTGCGGCGCCGGCCAAGCCTGCAGCCGTCGAGCTCAAGCCTGTACCCGCCACGCCGGCGGCCAAGGCGGCGGCCGCTCCTCCCGCTAAGCAGGCTGCGCCAGCGGTGAAACCGAAACCGGCGCCGACGCTATCAGCGGAACTGGTGTCGGAACCGCCTGCCGACAAGCCGCAACCACCAGCGCTCCGCGCCGCGGCGCCACGGCCCGCTGCCGAAGTCGCGGCCCCGGTTCCCGCCGCGCCGCGGCGGATAGGGGTGGTGGTGACACCGAAGTACAACGACGTCATGACGGCAGTGATGTATCGCGACGCGGCAGCCATCACCCAGTTGCTGGACCTGGGCTGGTGGGTGGACCGGCCGGATACGAACGGCGTCAGCCCGCTGATGGCGGCGGCCTGGAACGGCGATGCGGCGCTGGTGCAACTGCTGTTGCAGCGCGGCGCCGATCCCAACCGGCGCGCGCGCGGCGGCTCGGTGCTCGAGTACGCGGGCCGGAGCGAGGACGGCGTTATTATAGAGATGCTGAAACAAGCCGGCGCGCATTAGGATTTTCCCGGCCCTGGGGCCGATAAAATCCTGATTCAGGACCGCCTGCACGAAAACGGATGGTACAGATGGCGAAAGTAAAATCGAAAAGTGGCATGCGCAAGGGTCTCACGGCGTACGGCGACGAGGAGTTCTCGCTGTTCCTGCGCAAGGCGTTCGTCAAGGCGATGGGTTATTCCGACGATGCGCTGGATCGCCCGATCATTGGCATTACGAATACCTACAGCGGATTCAACGCGTGTCATCGCACGGTGCCCGAACTGATCGAGGCGGTGAAGCGCGGCGTGATGCTGGCCGGGGGGCTGCCGGTCGAGTTCCCGACGATCACGCTGCACGAGGCGTTCGCCCACCCGACCAGCATGTATTTGCGCAACCTGATGGCGATGGACGCGGAAGAGATGATCCGCGCGCAGCCGGTGGACGCGGTGGTGCTGATTGGCGGCTGCGACAAGACGGTGCCGGCGCTCCTGATGGGCGCAGCGAGCGCCAACGTGCCGGCCATCATGCTGGTGACAGGGCCGATGATCACGGGCGAGCACCGCGGCGAGCGGCTCGGCGCCTGTACCGACTGCCGCCGCTTCTGGGCGCGCTTTCGCGCCGGGGACATTTCAGAGCAGGAAATCGGCGAAGTCAACGCCAAGCTCGCGCCCGCGGCCGGCACCTGCATGGTGATGGGCACGGCGAGCACCATGGCCCTGTGCACGGAGGCGCTCGGCATGATGCTGCCGGGCGGCGCCTGCACGCCGGCAGTGATGGCCGATCGCATGCGCCACGCCGAGGCGAGCGGCGCGCGCGCGGTCGCGCTGGCGAAGGAGCGGCTGACGCCCGACCGGATCATGACGCCGGACGCGTTCGAGAACGCGCTGCGGGTGCTGCTCGCGGTAGGCGGCTCGACCAATGCCATCGTGCACCTGACCGCGATGGCGGGCCGGCTCGGCATTGCGGTGGATCTCGAGGCTTTCGACCGCATGGGACTCGAGACGCCGGTGCTGGTGGACTTGAAGCCCACCGGCCAGCACTACATGGAAGACCTCGAGAAGGCGGGCGGCCTGGCGACCGTCCTGCGCGAACTGAAGTCCCAATTGAATGGCAAGGCGCTCACGGTCACCGGCAAATCGCTGGCGGAGAACTATGCCGCCGTGCCGCCGGCCTGGAAACAGGACGTGGTGCGGCCGTTCAAGAACCCGATCTTCAAGGGCGGCAGCATCGCCTTCCTGCGCGGCAATCTCGCGCCGGGCGGGGCCATCATCAAGCAGGCGGCGGCGAGCCCGAAGCTGATGCAGCACACCGGCCGCGCGGTGGTGTTCGAGTCGCTGGCCGATCTCGCCGACCGCATCGACGATCCGCGGCTCGACGTCAACGCGGACGACATCCTGGTCATGAAGAACGCGGGGCCCAGGGGCGCGCCCGGCATGCCGGAAGCGGGCTATATCCCGATCCCGAAGAAGCTCGCGCAGAAAGGGGTGAAGGACATGGTGCGGATCTCGGACGCGCGCATGAGCGGCACCGCGTTCGGCGCCATCGTGCTGCACGTCACGCCGGAATCCGCGTTGGGCGGTCCGCTGGCGCTGGTGCATAACGGCGACCGCATTCGCCTCGACGTGCCGGCGCGCAAACTGGAATTGCTGGTCGGGAAAGCGGAGTTGGAAGCGCGCCGGAAAAAATGGAAGAAACCGCCCCTGCGCCCAGAGGACAAGCGCGGTTACCGCAAGCTGTTCATGGATACGGTGACCCAGGCCGACCGCGGCTGCGATTTCGATTTCTGCGTGCCGGAACTGACAGTGCGCGTGCCGCGGCCGAAGCGCTAAATCTTCACCGCCAAGCCCTGTCCTGAGCTTGTCGAAGGGACGCCAGGAAAAGCTGAGACACGAAGGACACCATCCCCTCATCCCTTCCCCTTCTCCCGAGTGGAGAAGGGCAAGCTCGAGCCTCCCCTCTCAGCTTGGGAGAGGGGCGGGGGGGCGAGACCGGGAATTCGTGGGCCTTGGCCCGCGCCGGACGAGCGGCACCGGCCTGCGAGCCGGTGCGCGCCCTGCAAGGGAGGATGGACACGAAGGAAAACCAGACTATTTGATATCTTCCAGCTTGACGCCCCGGCCGGCGCGCAAGCTGGCGCGTGCGGACTCGACTCGCTGTTGAAAACGCGGGTCGTGCTCCAGGCGGTAGTCGAACCAGTCATCTTCCGACTCGAAGCCGATCAACACGCCGGCGGGTTTTCCATGGCGAGTGATCACGATTTCCACCGTCTCCGCCTCGCGGAGGAACCGCGATAGGTCGTCCTTGATCTCGGACAGGGGTACTTCCTTCACCCGGGATTTCCGAATTGCGCCAGCCATGATTCAGCCTCCGGTTTAGCCACGATCGCCAGAATTTCGACAGTCGAGCCCGTAACGTCATAAAACACGCGAACCTCGTCGACCCGCAGCCGGTATTGCGGCCTGGATAAGCCGCGCAGTCGTTTGATACGGCTGCGGCTGGTCTTGGTCGGTTCGTGCCTCAAATGCGTTTCGAGCGCTTCCCGGACCGCTGCGCGTAGGACAGCCTTCAGTTTGCGCAGGTCTTCAACGGCTTCCGGGGCGAGAAGGATCGCGAATTGCATTCTGGCCAGATTATAGCCAGAATGGATGGACCCCGCAATCGATGCGCTCTAACGTCCCGGATGAGGCGCGCTGTGCGAGGCGCAGCGCACCGAGTGAAAAGTGTCGCTCTCGATCCGGCGGTAAGGCTGCAACGTCCGCTTCACGACCCCATGG
>CAZCGD010000522.1:0-2143 GCA_964498105.1 uncultured Streptomycetaceae bacterium | reverse complement strand
GAGCTCGGCCTGGTGACAAAGTAGGTACTGCGTGACATGGTACTGCGTGACGTGGCAGAGCGTGACGTGGTACGGCGTGACACAATAATGCGTGGATTATGAACGCTGATGCGAGAGGTTTTGAGAATCGCTTCACCACGTCACGCAACATCATGTCACGCAGTACCACGTCACGATTCATCACGTCACGCTTTACCAAGGGAGAGTAAATGCTGAAGATAGACACCCACGCTCACTGGTTTCCGCCGGAATGGGTGGACCTGATCGCGAGGGAGGGTGGCGCCAACGGCGCGGAGATTGCCCGGGACGAGAAAGGCAAGATCACCAGGATGACCGCGCCCGGGATCAACCGGGCCGGTTTCGCGCCCCAGTACGTCGAAATCCCGATTCGCCTGAAGTTGATGGACGAGGCGAGGGTGGACATGCATGCGCTTTCACTCACCAGCCCGATGGTGTACTGGGCCACTCCCGAGTTCGGATTGAAGCTCTCGCGGGTGTTCAACGACGCTTGCGCCGCCGCGCATCTCAAATATCCCAAGCGGTTCGTCGGCATGGCGATGGTGCCGATGCAGGCGCCGGTTCTGGCCGTGGAGGAAGTGAATCGCGCGGCGAAGCTGCCGGGCATCCGCGGCGTCTATATGGCGACGCACGTCAACGGCAAGAATCTCGACGAGAAGGAGTTCTGGCCCGTATACGAGCGCTGCGAGGCGCTCGGGCTGCCGATCTTCCTGCACCCGGTCGCCCCAGTCGGTGGCGAGCGCACGCGCAAGTACCACCTCGGTAACTTCATCGGCAATCCGGTCGAAACGGGGATCGCCGCGGCCTCGCTCGTGTTCGGCGGGGTGATGGATGCCTACCCGAAGCTCGACGTGATGCTGCCGCACGCCGGCGGGGTGTTTCCCTCGCTGATCGGGCGTATGGATCACGGCACCACGGTGCGCAAGGAGTGCAAGCACATGACGCAGCCGCCCTCGAGTTACCTGCGCCGCTTCCACTACGACACCATTACCCACAGCGACAGCATCCTGATGAATCTCATTCGCCAGGTCGGCGCCGACCGCGTGGTGATGGGCAGCGATTGCCCGGCGGACATGAGCTACACCCGGCCGGTGGACGTGATCGAGCGCCTCGGCGAACTGTCGACGGGCGAGCGCGACAGCATCGTCAGCGGCAATGCGGCGCGGCTGTTACGACTGTAAGGCGCAAGGCAAAGGCAGATTTAGCCACGGAAACACACGGAAACACACGGAAATTTAAAAACCGAACAGGAGAGGTTCTGTATTGTTCTATCCGTCCGTGTGATTCCGTGTGATTCCGTGGCTATTCTTGAAACCGGTTCTTACGATACGTCATTCGGCGGCCGTCACTTGAGCTTCTCATCCAGCCAGTCGGCAACGACGTCTACCGCCCGCGTCAGGTAGTCGCGCTGGCAGTGCTGGGCGCCGCCTTCCTCTTCCGTGAACACGCGGAAGGTCTTGTCTTTCGAGCCGATGGCATCGAACAGCTTCTGCGCCTCGGCCATCGAGACCTGCGCATCCGCCGCGCCGTGCAGCAGTAAGAACGGGCACTTGACCTTCTGCGCGACGCCGTCGAGCTTGAAGCCCTCGATCTTCTTCAGCGCCTCGTCGTAGGTCTTCACGCCGCACGCCCACAGCAGGTGATCGGCGGGTACCGGCAGCGCGGCCTGCTTGATTTTCTCCAGCCGCCGCACCCAGGTCGCGTGGTAGTCCCAGATCGCGCCCCACGCAATGCATGCCTTGTAGCGCGGGTCCATCGCCGCCATGCGCGGCGCGTAGTAGCCGCCGAGGCTCATCGCCATCACGCCGACGCGGTCCATGTCCACGTCCGGGCGGGTAGTGAGGTAGTCGAGCGCCGCGCTGCCCGCGACCTCGAAATCGGGACGCAGATGGATGTTGCGGAAGCGGATGGCCTCGCCCTGGCCCGGTCCGTCCACCAGCAGGTACGAGATGCCGCGCTTGACGAGCTCCGGCGTGCCGCGCAGGTACTGCATTTCCTTTTGCGTGTCGAAGCCGCCGAAGCGCACGACGCAGGGATTTCTCTTCTTGTTGGTATTCACCGCATGCACGAAGTAGGCGGGGAAGGCGCCGCCCTTGTACGGCAGCTCGACGATCTCGATTTTCGG
>CAZCGD010000521.1:0-24583 GCA_964498105.1 uncultured Streptomycetaceae bacterium | reverse complement strand
ATTCCATGGCTGTCGAAGTAACCCAGGCGCTCGCGCGATTTGCGGCCACGCTGACCTACGACCAGATTCCGGACTCCGCCCGGGAGCACAGCAAGAACCTGCTGCTCGACGCGGTGGCGTGCATGCTGGCGGGAGACCGCGGCGAGGAGACCCACCAGGTCGCGGCGTTCGCCTCCGCGCTTGCGCAGTCGAAAGAGGCGAGCATCATCGGCGCAGACAGACTGTCGCTTGCGGGCGCCACCCTGCTGAACGGCTACCTGGTCACGGCCGTCACCATGTGCGACGTCCACCGCCCCACCCTGACGCACATCACGCCAGAAGTCGTTCCCCCCGCCCTCGCGATCGCGGAGCGCGACGGGTTGAGCGGCCGGGACCTGCTGGTCGCGCTGGCCGCGGGCTTCGAAACCGCCACGCGAGTCGGCCTCGGGTGGGACTTCCCGGAAGCCCGCAAGCGGGGCTGGCACGGGCCCGGCATCATCGGCCCGTTCGGAGCCGCCGCTGCAGCCGGCCGCCTGCTCGGGCTTGACGATGAAACCATGGCGCGGGCGTACGGCCTCGCGGGCAGCCAGGCCGCGGGCACGTTCGCGGCGTGGGGCACGCCGACCGTCAAGTTCCACCAGATCCGGGGTGCCCTCTCGGGACTGATGGCCGCGCTGCTCGCCCAGCAGAAATTCGTCGCAACGCGCGAATTTCTTACCGCCAGGGACGGCGGCCTCTACAACACCTATTCGAACGGCGGCAAGCCCGAGGCCGCGGTCGCAGATCTCGGCCAGCGCTGGGAACTGGAGCAGATCGCGCTGCGGCTGTGGCCCTGCGCTTCCGGCATCCAGGGTTTCGTCACCGCGATGTTCGACCTGGTGCAGAAACACCGCTTGAGCTTCGACCAGGTGAAGAAGGTGCGCGTCTTCACCAGCAAGACGCTGGTGGACATGCACGGGATGTTCCCGCGCTACAACGGCAAGTTCGAGGCGCTGCTGTCGACCCACTATTGCGCGGCGGTGATCCTGCACGACCGCGTGCTGACGCTCGCCCAGTTCGAGCCCGCCCGCTACAACGACCCGAAGCTCACTCGTTTCGCGGCGGAGCAGGTGGAGACGAAGGTCGATCCCTCGCTGACCGGGGTCCAGTCGATCGTGGAGGCAGACCTGGCCGACGGCAAGACCGTTGCCGTGCGCTGCGAGCACTCCAAGGGCTCTCCCGAGAACCCCCTCTCCCGCGGCGAAATTGAGAATAAATTCCGCTTCTACGGCAAGGGCGTGCTGCCTGCCGCGCGCATCGAGGAAGCGATCGCTGCGATCACCAGGCTCGAGGACCTCAAGTCCGTACGCAGCCTGATGGACCTGCTGCGGTCGGGCGAAGCGCAACGGCGCAAATCAGCGTGAGACACGGTGACTTAGTAACGAGGTAGCCAATGAAAACCTTTCGCCTTCCGACTTCCGACTTCCGCCTTGGCGTAGCGGCGGTCCTGGCGCTCTTATGCGCCACGGCTGCCGCCCAGCCCTATCCCAGCCGGCCCGTACGCATCGTCGTCCCGCAGGCCGCCGGTGGCGGCGTTGACATCTGGGCGCGCAGCATCGCTCTCAAGCTCACCGAGACCTGGGGCCAGCAAGTCATTATCGACAATCGCCCGGGAGCGAATGGCATCATCGGCATCGAGCAGGTCACCAAGGCCAAGCCCGATGGTTACACGGTCGCGGCAGCCTTTACCTCCGTGCTGACCATCAACCCCCACGTCTACAAATCGCTCCCCTACGACACGTTCCGCGATCTCGCGCCAATCACGCAAACCGTCACCAACACCATCGTGCTGGTGGTCAACCCGTACCTGCCGGCGCGCTCGGTGAAGCAGTTGGTGGCGCTCGGAAGATCGCGCCCGGCCGATCTCACCTACGGGTCGTTCGGCGTTGGCAACATGACCCACCTCGCGGGCGAGCTGCTGCGCCTCGAGGCCGGCATGAAGCCGGTGCACGTTCCGTACAAGGGGGAAACGCCGGCGGTCACCGACCTGATCGGCGGCCAGGTCGCGTATATATTCGCGACCGCCCCTGGCGTGGCCGCCCACATCAAGAGCGGAAGGCTGCGGCTGCTCGCGACCTGCGGCGAGCAACGCGCGAAAGCGTACCCCGACACGCCCACCATGATCGAAGCCGGATTTCCCAAAGTCGTCGTCACGGGGTGGGGCGGGTTCCTCGCCCCGGCCGGCACCGCGCCGGAGATCATCCAGAAATTCCAGCGCGACACCGCGCGGCACCTGCAATCACCGGATTTGCGCGACCGGCTGAGCGCGATCGGCTCCGAGCCCTCCGGCACCACGCCCGAGCAGTTCGCGGCCTTCTTGAAGAGCGAAACGGACAAGTGGCAGCGCGTGTCCAAGGCGGCCGGCATCTATCAGACCCAGTGACGGCCTTCGGCCGAAGGAGATGCGTGAATCGTGATTCGTGAATTGAGTCACGCTTTATCACGTCACGCCGTACCACGTCACGCTTCATCACGTCACGCCTTGTCAGGCGAGTGGCGCGGTTAGAATGCCGTCATGGCCGCACCCACCGCTGAATCGGGCAGCATCGCGCTGCCCACGCTCGCGAGCGTGATCGTCCTGAAGCTCCGGGAGTTCACGCGCCAGCCGGTAATCGAGCAGGTCAGGTTGAGGGCAGCGCTGGAGACGCTGGTGCGGGTCGCCATCGAACCGCTGCCGGCCGCCGAACGCGCCGTGCTCGACGCCCCCGACGGGCTTGCTCTCGTCGTGCTGGGCGGCCCCGGGCAGGCGCTCGATTTCGCGCTGCGCGCGCAGTCGGCCGCGGCCGACCTGCCCCTTTGCATTGGAGTCAACCACGGGCCGGTCATGACCGCGTCCGAAGCGCTGCGTGGCCCCGGGCTGGTCGGCGACGGTCTTGCCTCCGGCGTGACCCTGGCGAACGCCGCGGCGCCCGGTCGCCTCGTCGCGTCGCGCTCGTTCCGCGAGGCGCTCAAAGACGCCGCGCCAGCCCGCGCCGCGGAATTGCGGCGGGCGGGCGTATACACCGACGCGAACGTGCGCACGCACGAACTGTTCGCGCTCGATCGCCGGACGGTCCTCGTCCGCCGCTGGCCCTTGATCGTCTTCGGCGCGCTTACGGTCGCCGCCATCATCGGCGCCGGTTTTGCGGCGCGGCACGCCCGGCTGGATGTCCCACCCATACCGGTAGCGCCGCCGGTGCTGCCCGCCGTCATTCATCTCGACATCACGCCACGCGGCGACGTTTACACCGACGGCGTGCTGCAAGGCTCGAGCCCCCCGCTCACGGAAATCGAGGTCTACCCCGGCCCTCACACGATCGAGGTCCGTAACGCCGAGAATCCGCCGCTGCGGCTCGAGCTGAGCCTGGGCTCGGGCGAGAAGATGACGATCACTCACTCGTTCGTGGCTCCCAAGCCACAAGTCGAGAGCCCGCCCAGAAAGAGCACGCCCAAGACTGCACCCAAACCTGCACCCAAGACCGCGCCGAAGAGCACACCCAAGAAGGAGAAACCGCCTGAAGGAAGCAACACCCCCCGCGACCTCTGGCGACAGTTCCGCCGGGACGTGGGTTTCTAGAAACGGTGAATGGTGAATAGTAAATGGTGAATGGACTCTACCGAACGTCGAATCACGATTCACGATTCACGATTCACGATTCACGCTTATGAGTGAAGTGGAATTGAGGCAGCTTGGCCGCTACCGTCTCCTCGCGGAACTCGGGCGCGGTGCCATGGGAGTGGTCTACCGGGGGGAGGACCCGCTCCTCAACCGCACGGTCGCGATCAAGACCATTATCATGTCCGATGACCCTGCCGGGCGCGCCGAGTACGAAGCGCGCTTCTTCCAGGAAGCGAAGGCCGCGGGCGGGCTGAACCATCCCAACCTGATCACCATTCATGACGTCGGCCGCGAGGGCGATGTCGCGTACATGGCAATGGAACTGCTCGAGGGCACCGAACTGCGCGTGCTGATCGCGGGCGGGCGGCTGCCGCTGCCGTTTGCGCTTGACGTCGTGGCGCAGGTCGCGGACGGGCTCGCCCACGCTCACGAGCACGGCGTGGTCCACCGCGACATCAAGCCCGGCAACATCATGATCGTGAGCGAGCGGCGGGCGAAGATCATGGATTTCGGGATCGCGCGCGTGCGCGCGTCCGACGTGAAGACGCAGACCGGCGCGATACTGGGTTCGCCCCGCTACATGTCGCCCGAGCAGGTGACCGGGCAGCCGGTCGACCGCCGCTGCGACATCTTCTCGCTCGGCGTCGTGCTCCACGAGCTGGCGGCCGGCGAGCCGCCGTTCTCGGCACCCACCGTGACCCAGCTCATGCACCAGATCGCGAGCGCGGCGCCGCGACCGCCGAGCGCGGCGAACCCCGCAGTGCCGGCGATGCTCGACCTGATCGTCGCGAGGACGCTGGAGAAGCAGCCTGATGCCCGCTATCAGAGCGCAGGGGAGCTGGCCGCCGACCTGCGCGCTTGCCTGGCGGAGCTGGGCGGCACAGCGGCCGCGCAGGCCGCTGGCAACGAGGTGGCGGCGCGGTCCGCTGCCGCGACACAAATGGACGTGCAACTGGATGCAACCAGCCCTTCCGCTGCCCCAGCGGCGCCGGCCGCGCTATTTACCGCGACTGCCACCGATGCCGGGACGCACCTTCCGCTGTCGCGAAAGTTCGATTCCGCCGAAGCCCTGCGGCGCCTCGGCCGGCCCGCAGCGGCAGCCGGCGCGAACGGCGTGGAGGGGCAGGCTGCATCAGCTTCAGGCAGGAGCGGCGCGCTGGCGCGTTTGTGGAACCCGGCCCGGCTGGTCTTTCTTCTGGCCGTCCTTGCAGCCAGTGCCGCCGCCTGTTACATCGCCTACTTCTATTGAGCAGGGTCAGGAGGAAACGAGAACAGCGTTAGTCGTGGATTGTGCGTCGTAACTCGACTCACGCGTCACGCTTCATCATGTCACGCCTGACCACGTCACGCTTTATCGCGTCACGCTTGATCAAGCCGATGGCGGCGCCGTCTTCCTCATCGAGTCGCGCGTTTCCATGCCCTTCCAGAGCCGGGTGAGGTTCGGGTACCGGTCCTGCGGGAAATACTCCGGCCGGCGCAGCATGATGAAGCCGATGTGGCAGGCGATCGCGATGTCGGCGAGGCTTATCGCCTCCCCGACGCACCAACGGCGGCCGCCGAGCATGCCCTCGAGCGCGGCAAAGCCCGAATCGAGCTTGCCGCGCTGGCGCTCGAGCCAGTCCCGGCTGCGCTTTTGCTCATCGTGGAAGCGCATTTCGTACAGGCTCGCGGCAGCCGCGTCCATCGTTCCATCCGCGAGCGCCTCCCACCGCCTCACTTCCAGGCGCAGCTCGGGGTCGTCCGGAATGAAACGCGGCTGCGGATAGCGGCCATCCACGTAGTCCGCGATTAACGGCGAATTGATCAGGACGCGCCCGTCGTCTAGCCGGAGCGCCGGCACCTTGCCGATCGGGTTCACCTGCTTCAGGTCGTTGGGTTCGAACAGACTCACCATCTCGACCTCATGCGCAACGTTTTTCTCGATCAGCATGACGCGGATCTTGCGGGAGTAGGAGCTGGCCGGGGAGGCGTAGAGTTTCATCACTGCGCGCGCGCGATCGCAAGGGTGCACTCCTGCGCTCCGAGCTGGCCCTCGCCCTGGTAGCGCCCCCCGCTGAACGCTCCATCGAACGTGGCCGTGTACGGCTGTCCGGACTTCTGCCGCCGGCTGGCAGCGGCAGTCTGTCCCTCGCCGGCAAGATGAAGCTTGCCGTCAGGACCCGGAACGCCGGATACCTGGAACGAGTTCGGCGTGCCAGGCTGGCCATGCTGCAGGGTAAACGTGCCGTCGGTCACCGTGAACTGAATGTTGGAAGTGAAAGCAGGCCGTGACCCGAAAGCGCTGCACGAGAATTCCGCCGTCCACTGTCCCGCGTATCCGCCCCGGGGGGCGGCGGATCGGGCCTGTACGGCCACGCGGGGGGGAGCCGCGGCCGGCTCTGGCGGCGCCGTTCTCGGGGCGGCTTCCGCCGGTGGCGGCCGCCTCGGGGCCGGGGACGCTTTCGCGGAAGCTTCCGCGGCGCGTCGCGCCTCCGCTGCCGCCGCCAGTTCCGCCGTTGCCTTGCGTCTCGTGGCCTCGGCCTCGGCGCGCGCCCGCGCCAGTTCCGCATCCCCGCGCGCGCGGCTCTCGGCCGCGCGCTTGTCTTCCTGGGCACGCCTCGCATCGGCCTCCGCCCGGCGACTTGCCTCCTCGGCTTCGGCACGCACCCGGGCGATCTCGGTTTCGACCTTTGCGCGCTCCCCGGCCCGCATGCCGGGCAGCAGTTCGAAGTACCAGGCCAATACGGCGACAACGAGCACCGATGCCAGCACCCCCGCGGCCCATGCTCCGAGGGGCCGGCGCGACGCGGGCTTGGAGGCCGGAGCGGCCGGAGTGGGCGCGCGCAGCCCTCCCCGTTCGATGCGGTAGACCTGGATCGGCCGTTGAATGTTCTTCAGCGACTGGGTGCCGATGTTCACGAACCCCAGATCGAGCTTGCCCGAGATCTGATCGTAGATGCTCGACGAGACGCAGATACCGCCAGGCTCGGCGATGCTTTCGAGGCGCGCCGCGATGTTGACGCCGTCGCCGAGCAGGTCAGCGCCCTTCTCCATTACGTCGCCGAGATTGACGCCGATCCGGAACTGCATCTTCTGGGCCTCGGACAAGCTGTCGTTGCGGGTCTTCAGCGCGTCCTGGATTTCCACCGCGCAGCGCACCGCCTCGACCGGGCTGCCAAACTCGGCGAGCACGCTGTCCCCGGCGGTATTGATGATGCGCCCCTCGTGGAACTCGATGATGCCGTCGATCACCGCGCGGTGCGCCGAGAGGATCCTCATCGTCCCCTCTTCGTTGGCGCCCATCAACCGGCTGTAGCCGACGGCATCGGCCGCGAGAATCGCGGCCAGTTTGCGTTTGACGGGAGTGGCGCACATGGGGAGTTTCGATTCCTCTCCTAGAATTTAGCTCCCGCGGCGAATTAATGCAAACGGTCCGGTTACGGTTCGTAGTTTGGTAAGATGGCCCCATGAGCGGGAATGCCACAAGTAACATAGTTGAAATTAGCGGGTTGGAGTTCGCCTACGGCGAGAACTCGGTCTTGAAGGGCATCGACCTCAAGGTGCCGCGCGGCAAGGTCGTCGCGATCCTTGGCACCAGCGGCTGCGGCAAGAGCACGCTGCTGCGGCTGATCGGCGGGCAGTCGCGGCCCGCCGCTGGCAGCGTGAGGGTGGACGGGCAGACGGTGCACGAGATGGACGACGATGCCCTCTACCTGATGCGGCGCAAGATGGGGATGATGTTCCAGAAGAGCGGGCTCTTCACCGACCTTTCCACGTTCGAGAACATCGCCTTCCCCATGCGCGAGCGCACCACCCTGCCGGAGCCGGTAATCCGCGACCTGGTGATGATGAAGCTGCAAGCGGTCGGCCTGCGCAGCGCGCATTCGCTGATGCCGAACGAGCTCTCGGGGGGCATGCAGCGGCGGGTCGCGCTGGCACGGGCGATCGCGCTCGACCCCATGCTGGTGATGTACGACGAGCCGTTCGCCGGGCTCGACCCGATCTCGCTCAACGTGATCGCGAACCTGATCCGGCGGCTGAACGACGCGCTGGGCGTGACCTCCATCGTCGTGAGCTACGACGTGGTGGAGTCACTCAAGATCGCGGACTATGTCTATTTCATCTCCGGGGGGGTCGTCGCCGCGCACGGCAGCGTGGCGGAAGTGAACGCCTCCAGCGATCCTTTCGTGCGCCAGTTCGTGGATTCCCTGCACGACGGCCCGGTCGCCTTCCACTATCCCGCCAAGCCGTACTCGGCTGACCTGCGCATCGGCAGCTAGTGCTGGAATTTGACCTCGGCCACCTTCATCCGGCCGCCGGGGGCGTCGCGCCTGAATATCACCAGGGTGCTGGCATCCTTCTTGTTGTGATCCTGGAGATCATAGGTAATCATTTTGTAGGTCCAGATCACTCGCTCCGGGCTGCTGTCGTCGACCGTGGCCGGCTTGCCGACCTTGGCCACGACTTCCTCCGCCGTCTTGTTCATGACGTAGCCGGTAAAGTCATCGCGGCCAAAGAACTCGCCGCAGCCGGCCATGAACTGCATCGTGATCACGAGCACGATCGCGCCCAACACGCGCGCCATGCCGCCGCTGTTTCCATTTGCACTCATGAGGTCTCCCTGCGCTTAGAGACGGTAACGAAATGAGGGGATACTCCCCTCATTCTCCCCTACATCAGGGGCCGTTTCCGTCATTTTGAAACGGCCTCTTAGCATCCATTACAATACGCGGCAAGGCTTACTCCAATCTTACGCGCGGTCCGGGGTTACAGCTACGGCAGCTGGCGACCGCCGTCGTGGTCGGCGTAGGCGCGAGTCCCGGGCTCCTTCGGTATAGAGTGTCATATCGAGTGTCCCCGGCCGCACCGGTGGCGGGTGAACCCTTGTTCGAGTGCTAACGGGAGCGACGTCATGAGTGTCGAAATCCGCGGGATAGCCGGCCTGCTTATCCTGGCCGCCGACGTGTGGGCGATCATCAACATCTCGCAGAGCGGTGCCTCAACGGGACGCAAGGTCGCGTGGATCGTGCTGGTCCTGGTGCTGCCGGTGGTCGGGCTCATCATCTGGTTCCTGCTCGGGCCGCGCACCGGCAGGCCGTAGCGCTAGTTGCTGCGTTCGGAACGTCAGCCCAACCGGCCGCCCAGCGTAAGCCCGAGTTTCTGCTGCGCGCTCGCGGAACTGGCAGCGATCTCGACCAGCCCAAGGCTGTTCTTGTACCAGAACACCTCGCCGGCTGCCACCTGCGAGAACACCCGCGCATAGGAAATCTGCCGCCCGTTGACGACGAGTGCGCGCTCCCGCGGCACCGCGCCGGCGCGCAGCCCGGTGACCAGGTTGCCGTAGTGGTCAACATAGATGACTTCGGCGAGATCCTCCGCGCCGAGCTTCACGGCGAGCTGCGCCTTTTTTTTCAGCTTCGCGTCCTTGCGCCTGCCGCTCGCGATCATGCCCGCCACCGGCGCGAACACGTCGCGCCCGTGAAATGAAGCGGAAAGATCGTCCGGCCGCCAGCCGATGGAGAAGACTTCGACCTTCGCGGCGCGCGCGGCCGCCACGGAGATGAGGCCGTTATCCGGGCCCACGTACCAGCGCCCGTCGGCAACCACCGCCACCGCGTCGCGCGGCCCGCCCACGCCCGGATCCACCACCGCCAGCGTGACACTCCCCGCCGGAATCCGGCCCGCGAGCGCCGCCAGCAGGTGCGCGCCTGCCTTGACGTTGAACGCCGGCGCGTCGTGCAGCAGGTCCACCACCGGCACTTTCGGCGCGCGCTGGTACAGCACCGCCTTCACCTGTCCGACGTAGATGTCGGCAGCGCCGAAATCAGTGAAGAGAAAGATCACCGGCCGATTCTACATCCGCGTGCCAAAAACAAAAAAGCCGGCTTGCGCCGGCTTCTAAAAACTAACGTGGTGCGTTTTATGCAGCCTTCGCAGCCGCCTCCTTCTTCGCCCTTTTTTGAGTCCCCTCCTTGTTGTCCTTGCCCGCGTCCGCGCCCGCTTCCGGGCGGTCCATCAACTCGACGAAAGCCATGGGCGCGTTGTCGCCTTTGCGGAATCCCGATTTGAGGATGCGGAGATAGCCGCCGTTCCTCTTCGCGAAACGCGGCCCCAGCACGTCGAATACCTTGACCACGACCTCGCGGTCGCGCAAGCGGTCAAAGGCGAGCCGGCGATGGGCGAGCGACGGCTTCTTGCCGAGCGTGATGATCGGCTCGACCACGCGCCGCAACTCCTTCGCCTTGGGCAGCGTGGTCTGGATCGCCTCGTGCCGGAGGAGCGAGTTCGCCATGTTGCGGAACATCGCCAGGCGGTGGCTGCTGGTGCGGTTGAGCTTTCTGAGTCCGTGACGGTGACGCATGATTCGTTCCTCATCAAGGGATGAGGGCGGAGGGTGGAGGGCGGAGGGAACTGCGGTTTGTTTGAAACCTCATCCCTCATCCCTCATCCCTCATCCCTCAACCTACGTGGTCAGTTTTTCCAGCCCCGCCGGGGGCCAATTTTCCAGCTTCATGCCGAGCGTGAGGCCGCGCGAAGCGAGCACTTCCTTGATCTCGTTCAGCGACTTGCGGCCGAGATTCGGCGTTTTCAGGAGCTCGGTCTCGCTCCTCTGGATGAGGTCGCCAATGTAGTAGATGTTCTCCGCCTTGAGGCAGTTCGCCGAGCGCACGGTCAACTCGAGGTCGTCCACCGGGCGCATCAGGATCGGGTCGATCTGGGTCGCCTTCTTTTCCTCGATCTGCGTCGGCAGGCCCTTCAAGTCGGCAAACACAGACAGTTGCTCGACCAGGATGCGCGCGGCGTAGCGCACGGCCTCCTCCGGGTCGATCGCGCCGTTGGTCTCGACGTCGATCACCAGCTTGTCGAGGTCGGTGCGCTGCTCGACGCGCGCGGCTTCGACCGCGTAGCTCACGCGGCGCACCGGGCTGAACGAGGCGTCGAGCAGGATGCTGCCCACGCTGCGCCCTTCCTCGGCGGAGGTGCGGCGGGTGGTCGCCGCGATGTAGCCGCGCCCCTGCTCGATCTTGATCTGCATGTCGAGCTTGCCGCCGGCGGCGAGGTGCGCGATGACGTGGTCGGGGTTGACGATTTCAACGTCGTGCATCGTTTCGATGTCGCCGGCGGTGACCACGCCCTCGCCCGACTTCTTGAGCGAGAGCAGGGCCTCGTCCCGGTTGTGCATCTTCAGCACGATGCCCTTCAAGTTGAGCAGGAGGTCGACCACGTCCTCCTGCACGCCATCGATGGTGGAGTACTCATGCAGCACGCCGCCGATCTTGACCTCGGTCGCCGAGTAGCCCGGCATGGAGGACAGGAGCGTCCGGCGCAGCGCGTTGCCCAGCGTATGGCCGTAGCCGCGCTCGAACGGCTCCATGGTGAGCTTCGCGTGGTAGGGCGAAATGTTCTGAACGTCGATGATGCGGGGCTTTAGAAAAGCGCTGCTGGACATGGCTCGGAACCCTTTACGATGTACTGCTACGATGTACTGCGGCGAAATTACTTCGAGTAGAGCTCGACCACCAGCGACTCGTTGATGGTGGACGGCAATTCGGAGCGTTGCGGCTTGGCCTTGAACTTGCCCTTGAGCGCCTTGGAGTCCACCTCCAGCCATGCCGGATAGCCGCGGCCCTCGGCGGCTTCGACTGCCCCCTTGATGCGCAGCTGGTCCTTGGCTTTCTGGGCGACCTCGACCACGTCACCGGGACGGCACTGGAACGACGGGATGCTGACGCGCTTGCCGTTCACCAGGATGCCGTTGTGGCGCACTATTTGCCTCGCTTCCGTCCTCGAGGACCCGAAGCCCATGCGATAGGACACCGTGTCGAGACGGCTCTCCAGCAACTGCAGCAGGCTCTCGCCGGTGATGCCCTTCGCCTGCTCGGCGGCGTGATATACCTTGCGGAATTGGCGCTCGAGCAGCCCGTAGATGCGGCGCACCTTCTGCTTCTCGCGCAGCTGGACCCCATAACCGGAGAGCCGGCCGCTCTTCTGGCCGTGCTGCCCCGGCGGATAGTTGCGGCGCTCGATGGCGCACTTGTCGGTAAAGCATTTCTCGCCCTTGAGGAAGAGCTTTTCGCCTTCCCGGCGGCACTGCCGGCACTTTGCGTCGAGATTTCTGGCCACTGTTCTACCTCTTGATCATATGTAGGGGTGCACGAGGGGGGTATCCCCTCGTATCTCATTGCTCCTAGACCCGACGCCGCTTCGGCGGGCGGCAACCGTTGTGCGGCACCGGCGTAACATCCGATATCTGGGTGATCTTGAAGCCCGCGGCATTCAGCGCGCGCACCGCGGATTCGCGGCCCGGCCCCGGTCCCTTGATGAACACTTCCAGGTTCTTCACCCCGGATTCCTGGGCAACGCGGCCGGCGCGATCGGCCGCGACCTGCGCGGCGAACGGCGTCGACTTGCGCGAGCCCTTGAAGCCGTTGGAGCCGCAGGTCGCCCACGCGAGCGTGTTGCCCTGGCGGTCGGTAATGGTAATGATGGTGTTGTTGAAGGACGCGTGAATGTGGGCAATGCCCTCCGCCACGTTCTTCTTGACCTTCTTGCGCACCCGGGTGCTGGCTTTAGCCATATCAGAGTTCCTTAATTAGCCTGCAGTCACGGCCTTGATGATCTTCACCGCCGCCTTGCGCGGCCCCTTGCGGGTGCGCGCGTTGGTGCGGGTGCGCTGGCCGCGCACCGGCAGTCCCAGGCGGTGACGTTTGCCGCGCCAGGTGCCGAGATCGATCAGGCGCTTGATGTTCATCGAGACTTCGCGGCGCAGGTCGCCTTCGACGGGGAGCTTGGCAACCTGCTCGCGCAACTTGTCCATCTGCGTGTCCGACAGGTCCTTGATCTTGGTCGAACTGACCACGCCGCCCGCGGCGCAGATGGCGCGCGCGCGCGAACGCCCGATGCCCAAGATCGCCGTCAATGCGATCTCGGCGTGCTGGTGGTTTGGAATGTTGACTCCGCCGATTCGGGCCATGCTTGTCCTCGTAGCAAAAAGTGGGCGATTTTAGCGTCTAACTCGTTAATTCACAAATACAAATTCTGTCCGCGCCCGGGCTCAACCCTGGCGCTGCTTGTGGCGGGGATTCTTGCAAATCACGCGCACCACGCGCTTGCGGCGGACGACCTTGCAGTTGCGGCATATCCGCTTTACCGATGCCATTACTTTCATTTCGGACTCCTTAGTTGGCAGCCGTCAGTTGGCGGTTGGCAGCAATTCCAAACTTCCTGCTGCAAACTGCAAACTGTCCACTGCAAACTCCCTTACTTTGCGCGGAACACGATGCGTCCGCGCGTCAAGTCGTAGGGCGTCAGTTCCACCGTCACTTTGTCCCCCGGCAGGATGCGGATGTAATGCATGCGCATCTTGCCCGAGATATGTCCCAGTACTATGTGGCCGTTCTCCAGTTTCACCCGAAAGGTGGCGTTAGGCAGGGTTTCCACGATCTCACCCGGCATCTCTATGGTTTCTTCCTTGGCCATCAGCGCGACGGGAACATGCCCCCCTTGAAATTTGCCTTCTTCAGCAAGCTTTCGTACTGGTGCGACATGATGTAGGCCTGTACCTGCGCCATGAAGTCCATGGTCACCACCACGATGATAAGGAGCGAGGTGCCGCCGAAATAGAACGGCACGTTCTTCCACACGATCAGGAATTCGGGCAGCAGGCAAACCAGCGTGACGTAGATCGCGCCGGTCAACGTCAGCCGCATCATGATCTTCTCGATGTAGCGCGCGGTCTGCTCGCCCGGCCGGATGCCCGGCACGAACGCCCCGCTCTTCTTCAGGTTGTCGGCGGTTTCCTTGGGGTTGAATACCAGGGCCGTGTAGAAGAAGCAGAAGAATACGATCGCCGAGGCGTAGAGCAGCACGTAGATCGGCTGTCCCGGGGACAGCGTCGCCGCAATGTCCTTCAACCAGGTCATGCCCTCGCTCTGGCCGAACCAGCCCACCAGGGTCGCCGGGAACAGGATGATGCTGGACGCGAAGATGGGCGGGATCACGCCCGACATGTTGAGCTTCAACGGCAGGTGCGAGCTCTGGCCGCCGTAGATCTTGTTGCCGACCTGGCGCTTCGCGTAGTTGACCAGGATCCGCCGCTGGCCGCGCTCGACGAAGCAGACGAAGGCGGTCACACCGATCACCAGCGCCCCGATGAACAGCACCATCAGGATCGACAGCGCGCCGGTGCGCTGCAACTCGAGCGTGCCGACCACCGCCTGCGGCAACCCCGCGGCGATGCCGGCGAAGATGATGAGGGAGATGCCGTTGCCGACGCCGCGCTCGGTGATCTGCTCGCCGAGCCACATCAGGAACATGGTGCCGGTGGTGAGCGTCAGCATGGTGACGAGCCGGAACGCGATGCCGGGCTCGATCACGAGCCCGCGCTGGGATTCGATCGCGATCGCGATGCCCATGCCCTGGAATAGCGCCAGCGCGAAGGTGCCGTAGCGCGTGTACTGGGTGATCTTGCGCCGCCCGGACTCGCCCTCCTTCTTGAGAGCCTCCAGCGTCGGCGATACCACGCTCATCAACTGCATGATGATCGAGGCCGAGATGTAGGGCATGATGCCGAGCGCAAAAATGGTGAAGCGCGACAGCGCGCCCCCCGAGAACATGTTGAACATGTCGAGGATGCCGCCACGCTGGGAGCGGAACAGCTCCGCGAGTTGGTCCGGGTCGATCCCCGGCACCGGTATGAAGGAACCGATACGAAAGACGATCAAGGCGCCCAGCAGGAACAGCAGGCGACGCTTCAAGTCGCCCATCCGGCCCAGGCTCAGCATGGATTCGTTGGCGGCCAAAATTGTCCTTTACTTACCCACGGCCTGGGCCGACCCGCCCTTGGCCTTGAGTTTTCCGGCCGGCTGCGCGGGCGCCGGCGCCTCGACGTTGCCGCCGGCGGCTTCGATCGCGGCGCGGGCGCCCTTGGACACCAGCAGCCCCTTGAGGGCAACCTTGCGCTTGATCTCGCCGGCCAGTATTACCTTGGCGCGCAGCGCGGGATACGGCACCACGCCCGCGCTCTTCAGCACCGCGAGGTCAATCACGTCCGCCGCGATCTTCTGGAGGTCGCTCAACCGCACTTCGGCGGTGTCCTTGCGCAGGTGCGAGACGAAGCCGCGCTTCGGCAACCGGCGCTGCAGCGGCATCTGGCCGCCCTCGAAGCCGATCTTGTGGAAACCGCCGGCGCGCGATTTCTGCCCCTTGTGCCCGCGGCCCGCGGTCTTGCCAAGCCCCGAGCCGATGCCTCGGCCCGGGCGCTTCTTGTAATGCGTAGAGCCGGCAGCCGGCTTGATGTCATTCAGTCTCATGATTACTCGCACTTCACCATATAGGCCACGGCGTTGATCATCCCGCGCACGGATGGTGTGTCCGGCAGCTCCACTGTCTGGCGGATCTTCCGCAAGCCCAGCCCGCGCACGCTGGCCCGGTGCTCCAGCTTGGTGCCGATCGGGCTTCTGACGAGCGTTACTTTTAGCGTCTTGCCGCCTGGTTTCGCATGCGCCATGTTCATCCCGTTATTTCCTCGACCGTCTTGCCGCGCTTGGCGGCGATCTCGGCCGGCGTGTTCATTGCTATGAGCCCGTTGATGGTCGCGCGCACCACGTTGTAGGGATTGGTCGATCCCAGGCACTTGGCGAGCACGTTCTGCACTCCCATCACGTCGAACACCGCGCGCATCGGGCCGCCGGCGATAATGCCGGTGCCGTCCGAGGCGGGCTGCATGTAGACGCGGGAAGCGCCATGATGCCCGATGACGGCGTGTTGCAGCGTGCCGTTCTTGAGGTTCACCTTGACCATCTTGCGGCGCGCCTCTTCCATCGCCTTCTGCACCGCCACCGGCACTTCGCGCGCCTTGCCCTTGCCCATCCCGATGCTGCCGTCGCCGTCGCCAACCACGGTCAGCGCCGCAAAACCGAGCACCCGGCCTCCCTTCACCACCTTGGTGACGCGGTTGATCGCGATCATCTTCTCGCGCAACCCGTCGCCGCGCTCTTCGCCGGTTTGCATCCTGGATGCATGCAGTTTTGCCATGGTTCAGTCCTTTAAAACTTGAGGCCCACTTCGCGCGCGGCTTCCGCCAGCGCCTTGATGCGCCCGTGAAACTTGTAGCCCGAGCGGTCGAAAGCGACCGCCTCGATGCCAGCCTTCTTCGCCCGTTCGGCGATGCGCCGGCCGACTTCGGCCGCCGCCTTGATGTTGCTGCCGTTCTTCAGGCTGCCCCGCATTTCCTTCTCAGCCGAGGAAGCGGAGGCAAGCACTTTCGAGCCGCTGGCATCGATCACCTGCGCATAGATGTGGCTGTTCGAACGGTGCACGGTGAGACGCACCGCCGCCAGTTCCGAGATCTTGGCGCGGGTCTGACGGGCCCGGCGCAAACGCTGCTGGTTCTTGTCAAACATGTGCTTCCCCGTTACTTCTTCTTGGTTTCCTTGATTTCGACCTGCTCGTTGGCATAACGCACGCCCTTGCCCTTATAGGGCTCGGGACTGCGATAGGCGCGAACCTCGGCGGCCACCTGGCCGACCTGCTGCCAGTCCATACCCTTCAACACGATCTCGGTTTGCGTCGGCGTCTCCACCTTGACGCCCTTCGGCATCGGGTGCGTTACCGGATGGGAGAAACCGAGTGTGAGGTTGAGCTTGTCGCCCTGGGCCTGCGCGCGGTAGCCGACGCCCACCAGCGTCAGTCTCTTCTCGAAGCCCTTGGTAACGCCGGTCACCATATTGGCCACGAGCGCCCGCAGCGTGCCCGACATGGCGTTGGCCTGCCGTGAATTGCCCGCGGCCTGGAACCGAATCTGGTTATCGACCTTCTCGACCGTCACAACCGGCGTCAGCCTCTGGGTAAGACTGCCGAGCGGCCCTTTCACCGAGATCTGTTCCGGGGTGATGGCCACCTCGACTTTCTCCGGCAGGACGATGGGTGCTTTTCCGATTCTGGACATGGCGCGCTCCCGCTATGCGACGATGCACAGCACTTCGCCGCCGACGCCGAGTCCCCGCGCCTTGCGGTCGGTCATCACGCCACGGGACGTCGAGACGATCGCCACGCCGAGCCCGTTCATCACCTTCGGCAGATCGTCCTTCGGGCGGTAAATCCGCAATCCCGGACGGCTGACGCGCTCGATCTTCTCGATCACCGGTTTGCCAGCGTAGTACTTGAGGCTGATCTCGAGTTGGGGTTTGCCCTCTCCCGCGCGCACCGCGAAATCATCGATGTAACCCTCGTCCTTCAACACCTGGGCGATCGCGCCCTTCAGCTTGCTCGCTGGCATCGCCACTGACGGCTTTTCCGAGCTCTGCGCATTGCGGATGCGCGTCAGCATATCGGCGATCGGATCGGTCATGCTCATATGTTTTCGGTTCCTAGTTCAACGTTCCAGGTTCAATGTTCAATGCTCCGGGTTCCAGGTTCCGGGTTCCAACTTTGAACTTGGAACGTTGAACTTGGAACTTTGAACCGGTGTATCACCAGCTCGCCTTGATCACGCCCGGAACCTCGCCGTGCAGCGCGAGTATGCGCAGCTTGCCGCGCCCGAGCCCGAACTTGCGGTAGACGCCGCGCGGCCGTCCCGTCAGCGCGCAGCGGTTCCTCAGCCGTACCGGGGAAGCGTCGCGTGGCAGTTTTTGCAGCTTCTCGCGGGCAGCGTAGCGCTCCTCCGGCGAGAGCTTCTGGTTGCCGGCAATCTCCAGAAACTCCTTGCGCCGGGCGGCGTATTTCTTGACGGTTTGGCGGCGCTTCTTGTCGCGGTTGATCACGGCCGTTTTTGCCATAAGTATTCGCCTCGGTTCCTGCTCAGTTTCGGCTCAGTTTCGACTCAGTTTCGACTCAGTTTCGAAACGGGAAGCGGAAGGCGCCCAGGAGCGCCTTCGCTTCGTTGTCGGATCTTGCGTTGGTGGTAATGGTGATGTTCATGCCCCGGATCGCGTCGATCTTGTCGTACTCGATCTCGGGGAAAATGATCTGTTCCTTGACGCCCATGTTGTAATTGCCGCGGCCGTCGAAGGCCCGCGCCGAGATGCCGCGGAAGTCACGAATGCGCGGCATCGCGATGCTGACCAGGCGGTCGAGAAACTCGTACATGCGCCGGCCGCGCAGCGTGACTTTGCAGCCGACCGGGTAGCCCGCGCGACCCTTGTAGACGGCGATCGACTTGCGCGCCGCGGTAATGAGCGGCTTCTGGCCGGCGATCTTGGCCATGTCAGCGACCGCGTTGTCCATGATCTTCTTGTCGGCAACCGCCTCGCCGACACCCATGTTGAGCACGATCTTCTCGATGCGCGGCACCTGCATCGAGGTCTTGTAGCCGAACTGCTGCATCAGCTGTTTCACCACGGCGTCGCGATAGAGGACCTGAAGGCGCGGCACGGGAGCCGGCCGCTCCGGCCTCTTGTCCTTCGGCGCCGGGGCTTCCGCCGCTTCCGGCTTCGCATCCCGCGCCCGCTTTGGCGCGGCAGGCTGCTTTGCCGCCGCCGAAGGGGCGCGGGCTTCCTTCTGCTGGCCCCTGGCTTCCTTGGACGACTTCGCGTCCTTGGCGTCCTTGGTGTCCTTGCTCTTGGCTGCGCTCATGCGTCTATCACTTCATCGTTGGACTTGAAATAACGGACGCGGCGGCCGTCTTCCAGCATCCGGATGCCGACGCGGTCGGCCTTCTTGGTGGCGGGGTTGTAGAGCGCCACGTTCGATACGTGCAGCGGCATTTCCTTGTCGATGATGCCGCCGGTGACGTTTTTCATCGGGATCGGACGCTGGTGTTTCTTGACCTTGTTCACGCCCTCGACCAGCACGTGCTCCGCGTCCATGATGCGCAGCACGGTGCCGCGCTTGCCCTTGTCACGGCCGGTCGTCACGATGACGTCGTCGCCTTTCCTGATCTTGCTCATGGTCCAGTCCCCTACAGCACTTCCGGCGCGAGCGAGACGATCTTCATGAAGCGCTCGCTGCGCAGTTCCCGCGTCACCGGCCCGAAGATACGCGTGCCGATCGGCTCCAGCTTGGGCGTGAGCAGCACCGCGGCGTTCGAATCGAACTTGATCAACGAGCCGTCGTCGCGGCGCACGCCCTTTGCAGTGCGCACCACCACGGCATCGTAGATCTCGCCCTTCTTGACGCGCCCGCGCGGGGCGGCGTCTTTCACGCTGACCTTGATGATGTCGCCAATTCCGGCGTAGCGCCGCTTCGAGCCGCCCAGCACCTTGATGCACATGACCTTGCGCGCACCGGTATTGTCGGCCACGTCCAAAACGGACTGCATCTGTATCATCGTTGTCTCACTGAGCTGTCTTTCTCCAACTTGACCGCCATGCGGCCAGTATTGGAACCCGTCCGGGTTGGTCGCCCCGCCCCGCATTTACGTCATCGGGACGTGGCGAAAAGGTTGCAGATTATACGGTTATCCCGCTGATTCCGCAATGCAAAAACAACAAATTACCCCTCATGATGGGGACATGAGGGGGCTATCCCCTCATCCCTTTCCTCAAACTGTTTTCGCCTTCTCTACCAGCTGGATTACGCGCCAGGCCTTGGTGCGGGAAAGCGGCCGGCACTCCTCGATCAGCACCAGGTCTCCCTGCTTGCACTCGCTCGCCTCGTCGTGAGCGTGGTACTTGCTGGAACGCGTGATGTACTTGCCGTAGAGCGCGTGCTTCATGCGCCGCTCCACCAGCACCGTAACCGTCTTTTTCATCTTGTCGCTGACGACACGTCCGGTCAACTGGCGCTTGTTCGCTCTCTCGCTCATGCCTTGACCCGTCCTTTTTCTGCCAGCACCGTCCGCACCCGCGCGATATCGCGCCGCACCTTGACGAGCTGGCTGGTGTTGGTGAGCTGCTGGGTGGCCTTCTGCATGCGCAGGCCAAATTGCGCCCTGAGCAGCGAGTTGAGCTCCTGCTGCAGTTCATCCGGAGATTTTCCCTTCAATTCGCCTGCCTTCATCGCTCAGCCTCCACCGCCCATCATCCGCGCAACGAACGTGGTGCGCAGCGGCAGCTTCGCCGCCGCCAGGCGGAACGCTTCGCGCGCTTCCTGCTCGTTCACGCCGTCCATTTCGTACAGCACGGCCCCCGGCTTGATTTCGGACACCCAGTATTCGGGGTTACCCTTGCCGTTGCCCATGCGCACTTCCGCCGGTTTCTGCGAGATCGGCTTGTCCGGGAAAATGCGGATCCAGATGCGTCCGCCGCGCTTGATCTGGCGCGACATCGCGCGCCGCGCCGCCTCGATCTGACGCGCCGTCAAGCGCCCGCGCGTGGTCGCCTTCAGCCCGTACTCGCCGAAACTGACCTTGTTGCCGCGGGTTGCGATCCCGCGGTTACGGCCCTTCTGCTCCTTGCGGTACTTACGCCTTGCGGGTTGCAGCAT
Source organism: uncultured Streptomycetaceae bacterium (assembly GCA_964498105.1). Classification (GTDB taxonomy): domain Bacteria; phylum Pseudomonadota; class Gammaproteobacteria; order Burkholderiales; family SG8-41; genus SG8-41. The sequence continues at coordinate 4,623 of CAZCGD010000521.1, read as the reverse complement.
TCTTTGCTCCTGACTTGCCCGTGCCCGGGGTCTTGCGCGGTGCGCGCGGTTTCTTCGGCCTGTCCGACGCCGGCGCTTCAGGCGCCGGTTGCGGAGCAGCCAGCGCCGCAGCAACCGCCGCCATGGGCTGCTCGCTCTTCGGCATCACCTCGCCCTTGAACACCCACACCTTGACGCCAATCACGCCGTAGCTGGTTTTTGCTTCCGAGACGCCGTAATCTATTTCCGCCCGCATCGTATGCAGCGGCACGCGCCCTTCGCGATACCACTCGGTGCGCGCGATCTCGATGCCATTCAGCCGCCCCGCGCTCATGATCTTGATGCCCTGCGCGCCAAGCCGCATGGCGTTGGTGATGGCGCGCTTCATGGCGCGGCGGAACATGATGCGCTTCGCCAGCTGCTGGGTAATCGAGTCCGCGATCAGTTGCGCGTCAGTTTCGGGTTTCCGCACTTCCTCGATGTTGACGTGCACCGGCACGCCCAGCATCTTCTGCAGTTCGCCCTTGAGCGACTCGATGTCCTCGCCTTTTTTCCCGATCACGACACCCGGCCGCGCGCTGTGCACCGTGATGCGCGCGTTCTTCGCCGGACGCTCGATTATCACGCGCGATACCGCAGCGTGCGCCAGCTTCTTCTTCAGGAATTCGCGCACCTTCAGGTCTTCCTGCAACATGGTCGGGAAGTTTTTACTGTTGGCGTACCAGCGCGAAGCCCAGTTGCGGTTCAACGCCAGCCGGAAACCGATGGGGTTGATCTTCTGACCCATTACTTTCTCCCGTCCCCGACCGTCAGGAAAATATTGCAGGTCGGCTTCATGATGCTCGCGCCACGGCCCTTGGACTGGGCGCGGAAACGGCGCAGAAAGGTCCCGCGCTCCACGAGAATATTGGTGATCTTCAGCTCGTCGATATCGGCACCGTCGTTGTGCTCGGCGTTGGCAATGGCCGACTCCAGCACCTTGCGAATGATCACCGCGCCCTTCTTCGGCACGAACTGCAGGATGTTGAGCGCTTGCTCCACCGGTTTTCCGCGGATGAGATCAGCCACCAACCGGCCCTTCTGGGCCGACAGACGAACACCGCGCAGCTTGGCGATTGTATTCATTACTGTTCCTTAGGATTTGGCCGCCGCAGCCGGCGCCGATCCCGGCGCAGCGCCTCCTGACGGCGCCGACTTCCGGTCGCCGCCCGGCATGGATGCCGCAGCCGCGGCAGCTGCCGAGCCAGCCTTGGAGTGGCCCTTGAAGACGCGGGTGTGGGAAAACTCTCCCAGCTTGTGCCCGACCATGTTCTCCGTGACGTACACCGGCACGTGCTGCTTGCCGTTGTGCACGGCGATAGTAAGGCCCACGAAATCGGGCAGGATGGTCGAACGGCGCGACCAGGTCTTGATCGGGCGCTTGTCGTTGGTCTTCTGCGCCGTCTCCACCTTTTTCATGAGGTGGAGGTCCACGAACGGCCCTTTCTTGATCGAACGTGCCATGATCAGCCTCCGGCAACTTTGGCGTTACGACGGCGGATGATCATCGCGTCGGTGCGCTTGTTCTTGCGCGTCTTGTAACCCTTGGACAGCGTGCCCCACGGCGAGACCGGGTCGCGCGCCGCTGACTTCTTGCCCTCGCCACCGCCGTGCGGGTGGTCGACCGGGTTTTGCGCCACGCCCCGCACCGTGGGGCGAATACCGCGCCAACGCACGCGCCCCGCTTTGCCGATGGACTCGAGCGAATGCTCCTCGTTGCCGACTTCGCCGATGGTCGCGCGGCAATTGATATGCACCTTGCGGATCTCGCCGGAGCGCAGGCGGATCTGGGCATAATCGCCTTCCCGCGCCAGCAGCTGCACCGAAGCGCCGGCGGCGCGTGCCAGCTGCGCCCCCTTGCCGGGAAGCATCTCGATGCAGTGGATGGTGGTGCCGACCGGGATGTTCCTTAGCGGCAGCGTGTTGCCGGACTTGATCGGCGCCTCGGGCCCGGAAACGAGCTGCGTGCCCGCGCCAACGCCCTTGGGTGCGACGATGTAGCGCCGCTCGCCGTCGGCGTAGCACAACAGCGCCACAAACGCGCTGCGGTTGGGATCGTATTCGAGGCGCTCGACCCTGGCCGTGATGCCGTCCTTGTCGCGCTTGAAGTCGACCTTGCGGTAGAGCTGCTTGTGGCCACCGCCCTGGTGGCGCATGGTGATCTCGCCGTGCATGTTGCGGCCGCCCTTCTTGGCCTTGTGCTCGACGAGATGCGGCACCGGCCGGCCCTTGTACAGGTCGGGATTGACGACCTTGACGTGCTGGCGCTGGCCGGGCGTGATAGGTCTCATCTTAACCAGCATTACTTGGCCCCCGCCTGTTCGGCAAAGTTGATTTCCTGGCCTTCCTTGAGACAAACGTAGGCCTTCTTCCAGTGACGCCGCCGCCCGATGGTCTGGCCGAAGCGCTTCTCCTTGCCGCGCACGTTGAGGACTTTCACCGAATCCACCTGGACCTTGAACATGAGCTCGATGGCCGCCTTGATCTCGGGCTTGGTCGCGTCGGGGACTACCCGGAACACCACCTGGTTATTCTTGTCGGCGACAAAGGTGCTCTTTTCCGAGATCACCGGCGCCATGATGACCTGCATCAGGCGCTCCTGCTGCCGCGCGTTGGGTACCGTAGCCGTCGTCATGCGAGCATCTCCTCGATTCTCGCCACTGCGCCGCGCGTCACCAACACCTTGTCGTGCCGCATCAGGGAGAACGGGTCCGCTGCGCCAGGCGTCAACACGGCGACATTAGGCAGGTTGCGCGAAGACAGCCGCAGGTTTTCGTCCACGTGGTCGGTGATGATCAGCACGTCGTCAAAACCCATGCCCTTCAACTTGGCCGCGAGCAGCTTGGTCTTGGGCGAGTCGAGCGTGAACTTCTCGACCACCGCCAGCCGCTCCTCGCGCGCGAGCTGCGAAAGAATCGAGCTCACGCCCGCGCGGTACATCTTGCGGTTGAGCTTCTGGCTGAAATTCTCATCCGGCAGATTGGGAAAAACCTTGCCACCGCCGCGCCACAACGGCGAGGAGGCGCGCCCGGCCCGCGCGCGGCCGGTACCTTTCTGCTTCCATGGCTTCTTGTTCGACTTGTTGATCTCGCTGCGCGCTTTCTGCTTGCGCGTGCCCTGGCGCGCGTTGGCCAGGTAGGCGGTAAGGACCTGATGCACCAGCGCCTCGTTGTACTCGCGGCCGAATGCGTTGTCGGATGCGGCAACCCTGGAGGTGGGCTTGCCCTGCTCGTCGATGATCTGCAATTCCATGGTGCTCCCCTACTTCGCCGACTTGGCGGCGGGCTTCGGCGCCGCTGCGGGCTTGGCCGGCGCCGCTGCGGGCTTCGCCGCGCCAGCGGCGGGCTTGGCGGCTACTTTTGGCGCCGTAATTACGCGGGCCGCCCGGGTCGTAGGCTTCACCGTCACGCCGCCGCCGCGGGAGCCGGGCAGCGCACCGCGGATCAGCAGCAGCTGGCGCTCAATGTCAACGCGCACAATCTCGACGTTCTGCACGGTGCTGCTGGCATCGCCCAGGTGGCCTGCCATGCGCTTGCCCGGGAACACGCGGCCAGGATCCTGGTTCATGCCGATCGAGCCCGGCTTGTTGTGCGATACCGAATTGCCGTGGCTCGCGCGATTGGAGGAAAAGTGGTGACGCTTGATGACGCCGGCAAAGCCCTTGCCCTGCGTGGTGCCGGAAACGTCCACTTTCTGCCCGACCCTGAAGATGTCCGCGCTAATCGCTCCGCCTACCTTCAGGTTGGCGGCCTCATCCGGCTTGATGCGGAATTCGCGCAGGGTGTGGCCGGCTTCCACGCCGGCCTTGGCGAAATGCCCGGCGGCAGCCTTGTTCACGCGGCTTGCGCGCCGCCGGCCGTACGCCACCTGCACCGCCGCGTAGCCGTCGGTTTCAGCGGTCTTGATCTGGGTCACTCGATTGTTCGACACGTCCACCACGGTCACCGGGACGGTATCGCCCTCATCGGTGAACACGCGGGTCATGCCGATCTTGCGTCCCACTAATCCCAAACTCATGTTATTCGCCTTCTATTCCTGTGCCGGCTGCGTGGCCGGCGGTGTTACATCAATGTTAAATGCTGAACTGAAATCGGAGCACTCAACATTCACAATTTTATTTCGACGTCCACTCCCGCCGGAAGGTCGAGCTTCATCAGCGCATCCACCGTCTTATCGGTGGGATCGATGATGTCCATCAGCCGCAGGTGGGTGCGGATCTCGAGCTGCTCGCGCGAGGTCTTGTCCACGTGCGGCGAGCGCAGCAGGTCGAAGCGCTCCTTGCGCGTCGGCAGCGGCACCGGCCCCTTCACCACCGCGCCCGTGCGCTTGGCGGTTTCCACGATCTCCAGCGCCGACTTGTCGATCAGACGATAGTCGAACGCCTTCAACCGGATGCGGATTTTCTGACTTTTTACCGTTGCCATAAATTATGTTCCGAGTTTCGTGTTCCGTGTTCCGTGTTCGGTGTTCGGTGTTTCGAGTTGTTAACCCGGAACGCGTTATTCAATGACTTTGGCGACGACGCCGGCGCCGACCGTCTTGCCGCCCTCGCGGATGGCGAAGCGCACGCCCTCTTCCATCGCAATCGGCTGGATCAGCGCCACC
>CAZCGD010000520.1:0-6363 GCA_964498105.1 uncultured Streptomycetaceae bacterium | reverse complement strand
GCGTCCCAGGTGATGCGTCCCAGGTGAGGCGTCTCAGGTGAGGCGTCTCAGATGAAGCGTCCCAGGTGAGGCGTCTCAGATGAAGCGTCCCAGGTGAGGCGTCTCAGATGAAGCGTCCCAGGTGAGGCGTCTCAGGTGAAGCGTCCCAGGTGAGGCGTCGTTTTTTGCACACTACCTGCCGCGCTGTATCTGGGACGCCCTATCTGGGACGCCCTATCTGGGACGCCCTACCTGAGACGCCCTATCTGAGACGCTCTATCTGGTACGCTCTACCTGAGACGCCCTACCTGAGACGTTTTTTTAAAAAAGGAAGTAGATGGCACTGAATCACAAGGCATACGAATTCCGCGGCAATGCCTATCGCACGCTCGCCGAGTTGAAGGCCTGGACGATACTGCGCCAGGAGCCTGCGCTTGAACCGGACCTGCCGATCGTCGATCCGCACCATCACCTGTGGGACAGCGAAGCGCGGGGCGGCCGCTACCTGATTCACGAGCTCGTGGAGGACACCGGAACGGGCCACAACATCGTCGCCACGGTTTTCATAGAAGCCGGGGCAATGTACCGCGCCGACGGCCCAGCCGCCATGCGGCCGGTCGGCGAGGTGGAGTTCGTGAACGGCGTCGCCGCCATGAGCGCGAGCGGCCTCTATGGAAAATCGCGCCTCTGCGCCGGTATCATCGGCCATGCCGACCTGACGCTCGGAGACCGCGTGCAGCCGGTGCTGGAAGCGCTGATCGCCGCGGGCAACGGGCGCTTTCGCGGTATCCGCCACGGGGTGACCTGGGATACCGGCAAAGCCGACAAATTCGGCCGGCGCCAGGTGCCGCCACACCAGTTGCTCGATCCCGTCTTCCGCAAGGGGTTTGCGCGCCTCCACCCCCTCGGGCTCTCCTTCGAGGCCTGGCAGTTCCATCCGCAGTTGCCCGAGCTCATGGACCTGCTGCGCGCTTTTCCCGATACCAACGTGATTCTCAACCACGTCGGCGGGCCGCTCGGCATCGCGCCGCATACCAACCGTGAGGAAGTGTTTGCGGTCTGGCGCGGCCACATCCGCGAGCTGGCGCAGTTTCCCAACCTGAGCGTCAAGCTCGGCGGGCTGGGCATGCTCTATCTGGACTGGGATTTCCACCTGCGCGACGCCCCCCCATCGTCGGAGGAGCTGGCCGCCGCGTGGCGACGCTACATCGAAACCTGCATCGAGGCGTTCGGCGTCAACCGCTGCATGATGGAAAGCAACTTCCCGGTGGACAAGCAATCGTGCGGCTACGGCGTGCTCTGGAACGCCTTGAAGCGGATCACGCAGGGCTGCTCCGCGGCGGAGAAGGCGGCGCTGTATCGCGACACCGCCGCGCGGGTCTACCGGCTGGCGGTATGAGCTAGAAAGTCGAAAGGAGGAAGAAGGACCGGGTGCGTTCCCTGATCCTCGCCGTCGTTCTTTGGCGTCTTGGCGCCTTGGCGGTTCAATTGCTGTCCTGGTTTTCCTTCGTGTCCGGTCGACCGCGCCTGGAAGGCGCGATTGATTCATGTCCTTCGTGTCGAGGCTTTTCTTAGCATCCGTGGCGGTGAAGCGTTCTACGCCGCGGCGCTGGCGCCGAGAACGCTCTTCGACACAATCTGTCCCAACCAGCGCTTGCGCAGGATCAGATTTTCCTGCCACACCGCCTCGATGTTGGGGACGGTCGAGCCTTTGACCGCCGGGGCGGCGAGGAGCGCATCGCGCCAGGCGGCGAGGCGCGGGAATTTCTCAATCACGCCGAGCGGCTTCAGCCGGTCCATAAAGGTGTAGCGCTGCAGGAAGGGCGCGTAGGCCGCATCCACCAGCGAGAACTTCGGGCCGTTGAAGTAGGGGCCGCTGTTGCCGCGCGCGGCGAGCGCCTCGTCCAGCTTGCCGAACGGGCCGGCCATCTTGGCAGCTTTCTTCGCGAACTCTTCCTCGGAATCCGAATAGGCCGTGTCCGATATCGCGCTGGCGAAGGTCGGCACGTAGTCGGTCCACGCGCGGTTGCGCGCTCGCGCGAGCGGATCCTCGGGATGCAGCCGGGGCGCGGCGGTCTCGTCCAGGTACTCGGCGATGGCGTTCGACTCGAACAGCGCGTCTTTTTCGTCGATTCTCAGCACCGGCACCTTCGAATGCGGCGAGATCTTCAGGAACCAGTCCGGCCGGTGGTCGCGGTCGATGTAGGTGATGTCGTAGGGCACCTGCTTCGCCCGCAGCACGATCGCGGCGCGTTGAACCCAGGGGCAGGTCTTGAAACTGCAAAGCATGTACTTGGACGTCATTCTTCCTCCGGTGATGAGTGATGAGTGATTATCCCTTCAGATGTTCTTTGAAGAACGCCAGGGTGCGGGACCACGCGAGCTTGGCGGCGGCTTCGTCGTAGCGAGGCGTGGTGTCGTTGTGGAAGCCGTGTTGCGTGCCGGGATAGAAATGCGCCTGGTGCCTGACGCCGTTTGCCTTGAGCGCGGTTTCGTAGGCGGGCCAGCCCTTGTTGATGTTGTCGTCGTGCTCGGCGAAGTGGATCAGGAGCGGCGCCTTGATCCGGGCGGCGTCCTCGGCGCTGACCTGTCTGCCGTAGAAGGGCACCGATGCCGCGAGGTCCGGCAGCCGCACCGCCAGCAGGTTGCAGATGCCGCCGCCGAAGCAGAAGCCCACAGTGCCGATCTTGCCGGTGCACTCGGGACGCGCCTTGAGAACGGCCGCGCCGGTCACCAGGTCTTCGATTCGCTTCGCGGCGTCCTGCTTGGCAAACAACGCCCGGGCCTGGTCTTCATCGCCCGGGTAGCCGCCGACCGGCGTGAGGGCATCCGGCGCGAAGGCCACGTAGCCTTCCACCGCCAGGCGCCGCGTGACGTCCTCGATGTACGGGTTGAGGCCGCGGTTCTCGTGTATTACCAGCACGCCGGGGAGCTTGTTGGCGGCTTTCGCCGGTTTCGCGAGGTAGCCCCGCATCTTTCCCGAGCCCTGCGGCGAATCGTAGTCCACAGACTGCGTCTGGATGCGCTTGTCGTCCTTCGCGATCTGCTGCGCCCACGCGAAGTTGGGGCGCAGGCTCTCCAGCATGGCCGCCGCGGTAAAGCCGCCGACCGCGTATTTCGCGGCGCGGTCCAGGAAATCGCGGCGGTTCATGCGGCCGTGCACGTAGCCGTCGAACAGGTCGAGAACTTCCTGCGGGTAGTCGCTGGCTTTCCTGCGTTCCATTAGTTCTCCTTCGGATTAAACGTGACGGAATGGGTGGGAAGTCTACCGTAGAGTTAGATTACGTAAAGCCTTATCGCCAAGGCCGCGAAGGAACATAGCAGCCTCAACGCCAAGGCCGCAACGGACGCGAAGGATTAAATAACAGGAAAATCAAAGAACAAGGGCGCGAAGACAACGCCAAGAGTGGCATACCGGGGGCGTCCGGACAATAATGATCCCTTGGGTTAGTTTAATGGTTACAGCCCCCATTCCGCGGCTCCTGTCGGCGGGCGCCTTGTGCGCAGCGGCCGCGTTCCCGGGCACGGGCCCCTGCCTCGCGCAGCAATCCGCGGCGTTTGCCGACTATCCCGTCAAGCCCATCCGTATCATCGTCGCATCCTCTCCGGGCGCGGCGGACGACTTCTTCGCCCGCTCGCTCGGTGACGTACTGGAAGCCTTCTACCGGCAGAGAGTTGTCATCGAAAACCGCTCGGGAGCGGGCGGGTTGATCGGCAACGCCCTGATGTCCAGGGCGAACGCCGATGGCTACACGCTTGGCATGATCGGGGTCACGCGCATCATCACCCAACTCGTGCGTGACCCGCCGCCGTATCGGGCGCTTGCCGACATCGTCGGCGTCGCGCACGTCGCATCGATCACCAATGTGCTGGCTGTGACGCCCGCGATCCCCGTGCGCACGGCGTCCGAATTCGCCGCCTACGCACGCCCGCGCTTCGGTGAGCTCAACTATGCATCCCACGGTATCGGCTCGGCGTCGCATCTTGCCGGCGAGCTGTTCACGCGCGCGCTCCACGTCGACGCCGTGCACGTGCCGTTCAGGAATGTGTCGGACTCATTCGTCGAGATGGTGCTCGGGCGCGTGCATTACGCCGTCTTCACGCTGCCGGCGGTGCTGGCGCCGGTGCGCGACGGGCGGCTGCGCGCGCTCGCCGTGATGACGCCGCAACGCAGCCCCGCGCTGCCGGCCGTGCCGGCGATCGCCGAGGTCGGACTTCCCGAGGCGCAGTTCGACAGCTGGTCGGGCATCGTCGCGCCGAGGGGCACGCCGCGGCGCATCGTCGAGCAGCTGCACGGCGACATCGTGAGCGGGCTGCGCAAGGCGGCGCTGCGCAAGCTGTTTTTACGCCAGGGGGCGGAATCGACGCCCGAGAGCACGCCGGATGGTTTCATGCGGCTGATGCAGGAGGAATATCTGCGCTACCAGGCGCTCATTCGAGAGGGCGGCATCAAGCCGGAGTAAAAAGCTTCACCGCCAAGGCCGCTCCTGTCGCCTTTCCACTTTCGCCTTTGGCGTGCCTCCACCCGCACAGATAGAATGGCGGACGCCAGACATAACCGAAAGGACAAGCCATGGACCCCAACTTTGCGGCACTGGATCAGATTAGGAGCACGGCCATCGACCTGGGTATGAAATTCGGGCCGAAACTGCTGGTCGCGACCATCATCATGACAGCCGGCTACTTCGCCGCGCGCTGGACGGCCGGGGTGGTCGGGCGCTCGCTCCGCAGGTTCGAATTCGAGCCGCCGGTGCGCCAGCTGCTGCTGAACGCCACGCGGGCGTTGGTGCTGGTCCTGTTCGGGATCATGGCGCTGCAGAACCTGGGCGTGGAACTGCTGCCGCTCATCGCCGGCATCGGGGTGGCGGGCGCGGGGATCGCACTGGCAATGCAGGGGGTTCTCTCCAACCTGGTCGCCGGCCTGACGATTATTTTGACCCGGCCATTTCGCGTCGGGGAGTACATTTCGATCGTCAAGGAAGAAGGCCAGGTAGTGGACATCAGCCTCGGCAGCACGACGCTCAGCCATGCGGATCGGTCACTGGTAGTGATCCCCAATCGCAAGATCGTGGGCGAGATCCTCCACAACTACGGGCAGATCCGGCAGGTGCAGACCAGGGTCAGCGTCGCCTACGACGCCGACCTGAACCGCGCTCTGGCGACGATCCACGAGGTGCTGCAGGCCAACCCGCGAGTGCTGAAGGATCCCGCGGCGGTGGTGCAGGTAACCGTGCTCGCCGATTCAGCCGTGAACATTGGCGTCTATCCCTGGGCCCGCGTGTCGGATTACGGCGCCGCCGGAGGCGAGATCAACAAGGCCATTGTCGAATCGTTCCGCGAGCGCGGCATCGTCATCCCGGCTCCGTTCTACGACGTACGCCTGACGGGCGGCGTCGCGCCTGCGGAACGCCGTGCGGCATAGGCGCCGGCAGGTGATGGCTCGCCCGACGCGATGCAGCGCGGCGGGCTAGGGTGACCTTTTCTGATGCCCGCACTTCGGGAGACTCATCACCCGTCAATCATCACTCACTCGAGACCGGGGCGGTTGCGTGAGTTAAATTGCGCCATGGCTCTGAAAGCGACGATCTGCAAGGCCCGTCTGCAAATCGCGGACATGGACCGCAACTACTACGCCGAGCACGCGCTGACGGTGGCGCGGCATCCTTCGGAGACCGACGAGCGCATGATGGTGCGGCTGCTGGCGTTCGCGCTGAATGCCCATGAGCATCTCGCGTTTGGCAAGGGCCTGTCCGACACGGACGAGCCCGATCTGTGGCAGAAGGACCTGACCGGCGCGATCGAGCACTGGATCGAAGTCGGCCAGCCGGACGACAAGCGCCTGCTGCGCGCCTGCGGGCGCGCGGGGAAGGTGACGGTGTACGCCTATGGCAACCGGGCGGAGTTGTGGTGGCAGCCGCTCGCCGAAAAACTCGAGCGGGCGAAGAATCTGGCGGTGTGGCGCATTCCCGTATCAGCCGTCCAGGCCCTGGAAAAACTTGCGGCGCGCAGCATGCAGCTGCAATGCACGGTGCAGGAAGGGCATCTGTACTTCAGCGCTGCCGCTGAAACGGTTCAGTTTCAACTGACGTCGCTGAAGGAGTGATGAGTGATGGGTGATGGGTTTCCCGCGCATTGCGCGGACACTAGACACTGGGTCCAGGTCTTTCCTCTTTCGCCTTCCGCCTTTCGACTTTCGCCTTCAGGCGGAGCGCTAGTGTCCTGAGTCGTTAGTTCGTTGAAAAATTCATTGCCTTGATGACGCGTTTTGCATCACAAAAGTGCCGAAATTGGCGCCAGACGCGAAGCAAACCGCAGCCAGGTTGGACACCTGGCGAGGATTTGCGACAAAGTATGGCGTCAATTGTCGGCATCTTTTGTTCAGCG
>CAZCGD010000519.1:0-5803 GCA_964498105.1 uncultured Streptomycetaceae bacterium | reverse complement strand
AACAGGCGCTGAGGATTCTCGACCAGGATCTTCTTGCGCATCGCCGCGTCCGGCGCCCACGACGCGAGCAGGTTGAAGAGCTCGACCGAGCCCACCTTGTCGGCGAACGAGAGGTGCGGGTAGTCGCTGCCCCAGATGATGCGGTCCGGAACCGTCTCGATCAGCGCGCGCGCCATCGGCGCGACGTCGGTGAAACCCGGCGCGACCGACATGCGGTAGGTGCCGGTGAACTTCACCCAGCACCGGTCGCCACCGCGCAGGTAATCGAGAAACTGCCGCAAGCCCGGTTGCTGCGGGCCGTCCTTCGCCAGGAACATGCCCATGTGGGCGACGGTATGGCGGGACTTCAACTTCTTCATCACCGGCAGCAGTTCCTGCGTCAGCCAGCCAGGCGTGAGAAAGTCGAGCATCCAGCCGATCTCCGCGCAGCGCGCGTCCAGGCGCTCGATGCGGGACAGCATGTTCTTCGAGTAGCCCGGCTCGAACGGCTTCACCGGGTTCTCGTTGATGCGGATGCCGCGCACGCCGATCTGGTTCAGGCGCTCGAACTCGGAATCCGGCGCGTCCTCTCCAATGTCCACGATGCCGCGGCATTTCCCGATGCCCACCTCGCGCATCGCGTCGAGCATGCAGTCGTTGTTGCGGCCGTAGGCGCTCGGCTGCACGAACACGAAGCGCTCGCACCCGAGATGGCGCGCGAGCTTGAGGTAGTCTTCCAACGGCGCGTGCGGCGGGGTATAGCGGATGTCCTTGCCGTAGGCATAGCGCCCGGGCAGGCCGAACACGTGAAAGTGGCTGTCGCAAGAAAGAGGCGGCGCGCTGAACGCCGGCGCCTCCTCTTTCTTATGAGTAGACAAGATTTTCTCCGGAAGGGAAATGGTGGAAGTATCTTAGCAGTTCACTGGCAAAACACGGTGACGGGAAACAAGAGTCTTGTTCAACGTTCCTTGAACTTTGAACCTTGAACCTGGAACCTGGAACCTGGAACCTGGAACCTGGAACCTGGAACCTGGAACAGGTCCTGCCCTCATCCCTACCTTTTGAGGAACAGCTCCTCCCAGAGCTTCTGCCACTTCTCCGCCTCGTCGATCACCGCGACCGGATCGAGATAGGTCATGCTGAAGTTGGTGAGGCTGGATTTGATCCTGGTGTTGACCGGCGGCCGCCCCATGGCCTCGTACAGTCTCTGGCCGTCCTCCGCGGACAGAACAAAATCCGCGTAGAGCAGGGCCGCTGCGGGATGCGGCGCGTTGCGGGTGATGCCGATCCCTTGCGGGCGCGCCACCGCGTCGATCGCCACCCAGTCGATGGGCGCGCCCTTGCGCTTCAGCGTCTCCGCGTTGCCGCTGTAGGTGGTGAGGCCCACCGGGATTTCGCCCGCCGCGATCAACTGGGCGAGGAGCACGTGTCCCTTGCGCACCTCGGGCTTCATTTCCGCGAGTTTCCTGAAGAACGCCATGCCCTGCGCCTCGCCCCATTTCTTCACCAGCGTCGCCATCCATTCGAAATCGCCCGCCTCGATTCCAAGCTTGCCCTTCCACTTCGGGTCGGTGAACCCGATGAGGCTATTCGGCAACTCTTCCCGCTTCACGAGGTTGGTGTTGTAGCCGACGACGAAGATCTGCAGGCGGTCGGGCATCCACAGGCGGTGCTTCGGGATGCTCCCGGGAGGCAAATCAGCGGCGTGCGGCGTGAAATACGGCGTCAGGATATTCTCGCGCGCCATGTTTTCCATCTCGGGGCCGTTAGTCGCAATCACGTCGGCGGTGTGGCGCCCCGCCTTCGCCTCGTTTAAGGCGCGCTGGACCACGCGTTCGGAAATGGACCGCCACAGCTCGACCTTGATGCCGTATTTCTTCTCGAATGCCTGCACCAGCGGCTGGGCCTCGGTCGGCGCGAGGGAGGTGTAGATAGTCAGCGCGCCTTCCTGTTTCGCGCGCTCGATCAGCCGCTTCTCCCGGTCCGGACCCTGGTAATTCAATATATCTGCGGGCTTTGCGGAGCCCTGCGCCAGCACGGCCGGCGGCATCAACGCCGCGGCCAGGACCAATGGCGCGACCAGTGCCAGACTTGTCATCATGGTGAATTTTCTCCTCGCGTCCCCGGTGCAGGCCCTGCCACCGCAACCATCCGCCGCGCGTTGTTCTGCGGCCGAGCGTACACTAATATATCGGGTTTTCTCCGGCCGGACGAGGGCAGGAGCGTCCAAGGAGGGGTTCATGTCCACGAAGAGCGCCGCTGGCGCCAGCACGAAAGGGGAACGCCCAAGCGCCGGTAACGGAGCCACGTTCCAGAACGACCTGCGCGAATTCATCACCGCCGTCGAGAAGCGCGGCGAGCTGGCCCACGTCAGACACGCGCACTGGGACCGCGAACTCGGCGCGGTGACCGAGGTGCTCTACCGCCAGAAGGTGGAGAAAGCGCCGATGCTGCTGTTCGACGAGATCCCCGATTACGCCAAGGGCTACCGTTGCGCCTACGGCATGTTCGGCTCGCCGTACCGGCTGTCGCTGGTGCTCGGCATGGAGCCGACGCTGTCCGACAACCGCAAGGAGATGCTCGACCATTTCCGCAAGAATATCAAGAAGGGCTTCAAGCGCATCGCGCCGAAGATCGTCAAGGACGGCCCGGTGCTCGAGAACATCCTGCGCGACGGCCAGGTGGACATGCTCAAGTTCCCGGTGCCGGTCCACCACGAGGACGACGGCGGCCGCTACATCGGCACCGCCTGCGGCGTCGTCACGCGCGACCCCGACACCGGGCGCGTCAACGTCGGCACCTACCGCGTGCAGGTGAAGGGGCCGAACCAGTGTTCCTCCTACATCTCCAACGGCAAGCAGGGCCGCATCCATCGCGACAAGTACCTGAAGGCCGGCAAGCCCTGTCCTGTCGTTATCATCGTCGGCACCGATCCCATCACCTATCTGGCGGCCGGCTACACCATGCCGGACTCGATGCCGGAGTACGAGTGGGCCGGCGGGCTGATGGACCGGCCGATGGAGTTGATCGAAGGCGAAGTGACGGGGCTGCCCTTCCCCGCGCGCTCCGAGATCGTCATGGAAGGCGAGATCTCGGCCACCGAAACCACGCTCGAGGGCCCGTTCGGCGAATGGCACGGCTACTACGCCGGCGAGGCGCAGCAGGAACCGATCATCCACATCAAGCGCATCTATCACCGCGCGAACCCGATCCTCACCTGCGCGGCGAGCCAGAAGCCGCCGCACTCGCACCTCTTCGAGCGCTGCTTCCTGCGCTCGGCGGGGCTGCTCGACGCGCTCGAGGGCGCCGGCATTCCGGACGTGACGGGCGCGTGGCTGCACCAGGCCGGCGCCGGACGCACCTTCTGCGTGGTATCGGTCAAGCAGCGCTATTTCGGCCACTCGACCCAGGTCGGGCTGGTCGCCTCCCAGGTCGCCTCGGTCGGCTACGTCAGCCGCTGGATCGTGGTGGTGGACGACGACGTGGATCCCACCGATATCCACGACGTGATCTGGGCGATGGGCACGCGCTGCGACCCGAAAACGCGCACGACGGTGCTCGACCACTGCTGGTCGTCGCGCCTCGACACCTTGGTCACCGACAAGTCAATGCCCTACAACACGCGCATGGTGATCGACGCCTGCCGCCCCTACGAGCAGCTCGATACCTTCCCCAAGGTATGTCAGAGCTCGCCGGAGCTCGCCGCCAGGGTCCGCGCGAAGTATCCGGACCTCTATCGCTGACCCGGCAAGGATGAACGTGGAACGTGGAAGGATGACCGTCAGGCTTCGCCTGACAACATCAGGTCCCGGCCTTTCGCATGCGCCCAGCCGGAGTCCGAGCGGACAAGAGTGAAAGAGAGGGACATGGTAAAACCGAGCCCGGCGCGAGGAGGTCATCCTTCCACGTTCATCCTTCATCCTTCAGGTAGCCACGATCCGCTTCTCTTGGCCCGACAATGAAGATCGACGACACCAAGAAGCGCTCGCATACGCTAACCGACCACCAATATGGCGCGGACCTGGGCCACGCCCACGACGGCGACGCAGCGTTCGACCACGACCACGATCACGACGACTTCGGCGAGGACGGCACACCGGAGAACAACCCGCTGTGGATCCAGGACCACGTCTCGTTGACCAGCGTCGGCATGGACATCGGCTCTTCCGGCACGCAGCTCATCTTTTCGCGCATCAACCTGCGGCGCCTGGGCGAGGACCTCTCCAGCCGCTACTGCGTCGTTTCCCGGGAAACGCTGTTCCAGTCGCCGGTTGCGTTGACGCCGTACCGCGACCAGGAGCGGATCGACGAGGTAAAACTCGCTGCCATCATCGACGAGGCGTACGCGCAATCGGGGCTGCACCCGGATAGCATCGATTCCGGCGTGGTGATCCTCACCGGCGAGGCGCTCCGCCGGCAGAACGCGCAGGCGATCTCCGAGCTGCTCGCCGAGAACGGCGGCGAATTCGTCTGCGCCGCGGCCGGTCACCACCTGGAGGCGATGCTCGCCGCCTACGGCTCGGGCGCGGCGCGCATCTCTCACGCCGAGGGCAAGCGCATCCTCAACGTCGACATCGGCGGCGGCACGACCAAGCTCGCGGTGGTGGAAGGCGGCCGCATCACCGCCATGGCCGCGGTGCACATCGGCGGGCGGCTGCAGGTGGTGGACGAGTTTGATCGCATCGTGCGCCTCGACCCCGCCGGGCGCCACCTCGCCGCGGCAGCGGGCTACGCCTGGAAAATTGGCGACCGCGCGGCGCGCGCGGACTTGGAGCGCGTGGCGGACTGGATGGCTGACGCGCTGATCGCGGCGATCCGCGAGCGGCCGCTGCCGCACGCGGTCGAGCACCTCTACCTGACCGACCCGATCGCGGACCTCGGGCCGATCGACGGCGTGATGTTCTCCGGCGGCGTCGGCGAGTACGTCTACGGGCGGGAGCCGCGCGACTTCGGCGACCTGGGCAAGCTCCTCGGCACCGCCATCGCGCGCCGCCTTGCGCAAGGGGCGCTGCCGTGGCCGCTGCTGCCCGCGGGGGAATGCATCCGCGCCACCGCCATTGGCGCCTCCGAGTACAGCGTGCAGTTGTCCGGCAACACCATCTACATCTCGAGTCCGGGCGACCTGCTGCCGAGGAAGAACCTGCAGGTGCTGCAGCCGCCCTACGTCTGCCGCGAGGACATCGTTGCCGGGGAAGTCGCGCGCGCGATCCGCGGCCATTTCACCGCGTTCGACCTCGAGGAAGGCGCGTCCGAGGTGGCGCTCGCGTTTCGCTGGGCCGGCGCGCCCGCGTACCAGCGCATCGCCGCTTTCGCCCGCGGCATCGTCGAGGGCCTGCCGCGCACCATCGCCAGCGGCAAGCCGCTCTACCTCGTGCTTGACGGCGACATCGCGCAGACGCTGGGCGCGATCCTGCGCGAGGAACTGAAGCTCGCGAACGAGATCCTGGTAATCGACGGCGTGACGCTGTGGGACCTCGACTACATCGACCTCGGCCGCATCCGGCTGCCCTCGCACACGGTGCCGGTCACGATCAAGTCGCTGGTATTCAGCGAGGACCCTCGGCATCCCAACGATCCTGGACTGCATTACCATGCGCACCAGGATGAGCACGGCCGCCATCACTACCACTCCCACGGACCCGGCCATCATCACCACCATAAGAGAAAAGGATGAACGTGGAACGTGGAAGGATGACCTTGCCCAGTTGTACCCTCGCTTCCGCCCCGCCCGCTCGGACTCCGAACAGGCGTTAGCGAAAGTGAGGAACATGAAAGAGATCACGCGAAGCGTGGGGTCATCCTTCCACGTTCATCCTTCATCCTT
>CAZCGD010000518.1:0-2639 GCA_964498105.1 uncultured Streptomycetaceae bacterium | reverse complement strand
CAGGTTGGGGGTCGTCGCGGACACCTGCGCGCCGCCCAGGGTGGTGCAGGTGTTGCCGCTCGCGGCCGCGCCGAGGTTGACCGTGAGGTCCACGCTGCCGGTGTTGGCGCTGCCCGGCGCTGCCAGTTGCAGGGTTTTTCGCCCCGCGTTGAGCAATCCGCCGCCGCTGATGGCCGTCTCGCAGGCGCTCAAGGCGCCGGTGTAATTGCCCATGGCGACGTTCGCTGGCGCGATCGAGGTGCAGGTGTCGAGGGTATTGGTGAGGAAGGCATTGGTGGGCGTCCCGCTCCAGTACTGCGTTTCCACCCGGACCTGCAGCGGCACCAGCTGCGAGCCATTCGCGTTTCGGATCGTCAGCCGCCCGTAGCGCATGGACTTGCCGGAAAGGAAAGCGATGCCGTTGTTGGCGGTCGCCGTGCCGAAGCGCGCCGGATTGCTGGCAAAGACAACACCGTCAGTGTCGATCACGTTCAACGCCAGCGCGATATCGGCGTTGAACGGCGCGTTGGGGGTGGTGGTGCTGCGGGTGAATCCCAGGCCGGTCGCCCCCGAGGCAAAGGTGAGCGTGCCCACGCCGCTGGTGAAGGTCCCGACGGCCGGGTCCGCGCTGGTCGCCGGCAGCGCACTGAGATCAAGAGCAGGCGTTGCCCCTCCGCCCAGGGCGTCGTAGCGGGTATAGCGGAGCGCCTGCGTGTTGTAGGGCGCCTGGTTCAGGCTGGCGATGGTCAATTTCACGTAACTGCCGGCATAGTTGGTCGTGGTCGCGTTGCTGCTGTTGCGCGCCGTCACCGTCATCACGGCAGTCGGGTACGTGAACTTCGTCCCGACGTAAGCGAACGCGCCGCACGCCGGGGCGAACACGGGCGGCGTGGTATAGGTCACGAGGAAATTGTCGGGAATAAAGCGCCCGAAGGCGGTGGCGGCGGTCGCAGTGCTGCCGACCCAGCAGCCATACTTCCCGCCGGAGAGCGTGTTGGAGGTGCTCGAGGCAATGCAGTCGCTGGCAGCCTGATCGACGCTGGTAAACGCGGTGTCGCGGACCGCGGCGGCGTTGAGGCCGAAATTGCCGACTTCACTGTAGGTGAAGCTGTTGCCGGTCGCGACTCCCGTTGCGGCCGCCGCCGCGCCGAACGCCCCCCCGATCGTGCCCTGGGTCGGGGTTCCCGCCACCGTTCCCGCCGTGTTATCGATCGCCGGCGTGCCGTTGTATCCGGCTACGGCGGTTGCTGTCAGGTTGAAGCTCGCGCCGGCCTTGATGGCCGGCGAGCCCGAGGTGCCGGTCTGGCTCGCGGCCGTGCCGCCGGTCGCGGCGCTCGTCGTGACGGTGAAAACCGACGGCCGGATCGCGAAGTTGTCGGTCGAGCACCCGATCTGGGTGGGCGACCAGGTGGGGTACGAGATGCGCAGCCGCGCGTTGGGATAGCTCTTCGCCACGGTGAAGCTGCCGATGGCATCGCGCCCATCGGTGAATGCGGGACTGGACAGCGTCTGGACCACGGTCCAGCTCGAGCGGCAGCCGTTGGCGTCGATCGCGGCGGAATTATTGCTCGCGTCGAGCACCTCGACCTTCACCGTGCCGGTGAACGTCGTCAGGACCGCGTTTTTCTGCGGATTGAGCGCGACCATGTCGAGACTCACGGCGACGCCGGCGATCTTGGTATAGATCAACCCGAGGATGGCGTCCGCCGCGGTGCCGGACTCGATGGCGTTGAAGTGGCCCGGCGCAATCAGGCTTGCTTCCTCGCCGCCCACCACGGTGCAAAAGGTGGCACACGAGTTCTGGTTGTTGTACGAGGTCAGAATCCAGCCATTCGAGCGCGCGCTACTCGAAAACCGCACTTCGTCCAGGGTGCCGCCAAAATAGAATCCCGGAGTGGTGTCCCCTTCCGCTCCGATCACCAGGGGGCGCGTGTTGGTAACCGGGACGAACGAAGCCGCCGTAGCGGACGCGCTGACCGCGCCGTCGATGAAGATTTCCGCCTGTTTTGTCCCGCCGCCCGTCCACCTTCCGACCAGATAACGAAACACGTTGTTGCTTACCGCCGTGGCGCTGTTGGCTTGAGCCTTGTGACCCGCCGTGCCGGGCGTATCATCGTAGACCCAGAATTCCGGGGCGCCTGCGGTCGTATTACCCATGATGAGCTGCCAGCCGCTGCCCGCATCCGTCTTCCGGTTCACAATGAACTGCAACGCCGTGGACGACGTCTTGACCCAGGCCTCCACGGTGATGGACCCCGCGCCGATATCGAAAGCGGTGCTGCTCGCCACCTGGACCATGTTGGAACTGGCGGCAGTGAACACGTCGGCGCGGTTGATCTTCCCGGTGGCCGAGCCCTGGGTGGTCACGCTGATCGAGGTGGAGTTGCGGGCATTCGAGGTGGAGTCCAGATGCGCGCCGGAAGTCTCATTGAAATGATGAACCATCTGGAAATTCGCGTCCCACACGCTGCCGGGCACACTGCCCTGGAACGTGGTGACAGCGGCGTTGCCGTAGTAGATATAGATCTGGGAGGTGGCGGCCAGAGAGGGCACCCGCACCCAGGCGATGATCTCGCCGGTGGTGGCGTCATACTTTTCCACCTGGTGGGAGAGCTGGGTGGTGCCGTTGATGTCAGTAAAAACGATGTCGTCGCCCTGGG
>CAZCGD010000517.1:0-6166 GCA_964498105.1 uncultured Streptomycetaceae bacterium | reverse complement strand
ATCCGCAGGTCCCTGACTGCCCCATCTCCCAGCGCCTTCAGCGCGGCCTGGTAGCCCGGGCTGTCGTGCACGGCCATGGCCTTTGCCACGCTCTCGAACTCGATGACCACCACGCGCTGCATGACGCCGTGCTCGTACACTTTGGTGGGATCGCCGCGCACCAGGAATTTCGCGCCGGACGCCTCCATCACCGGCCCCGCGAGCTTGCGGTAGGCGTCGACCTTCGCCTGGTCCTTGATGGTGCGAAACACATTGATCCAGTATCCCTTGGCCATTGCGAGTCTCCTTTAGAAAGATCAGTAATGAGTGCTGAGTGTTGAGTGCTGAGTGTAATAGAAGATTAATTTGTATTTCTTGGCGTCTTGGCGGTTCAATTATCGTCTTAGTATTCCTTCGTGTCCTTTGTGTCCTTCGTGTCGAGGCTTTTCTTGGCGGCCTTGGCGTTCATTGCGGTGAAGCTTTGCGTGCTTCGTCACTTCGCCAGGCCAGCCGGCGAGGTGATGCGGTCTATTTCGGCGAGATCCGCCGTGGTGAGTTTCCAGCCCACGGCCTTGACGTTCTGCTCGATCTGCCCGGGCCGCGTTGCGCCGGCGATGACACTCGCGAGCTCCGGCTTCGCGAGCAGCCAGTTAACCGCAAGCTCGAGCATGGTGCGGCCGCGCGCGGCGCAGAATTGCTCGAGCCGCTGCAGCACCGGCCACGGATTCTCGCCCAGTGCCCGCTTCTCCTGCTCGCGCGGCTTGGCGAAGCGGGACCCGTCCGGCGCCGCGTCCGGCTGGTACTTGCCGGTCAACAGCCCACCGGCGAGGGGATAGAACGGGATGAAGGCGATGCCGCCCTCGCGCAGCGCAGGAATGAAGTCCCGCTCCATGTCACGCTTGAGCAGGTTGTAGTGGTTCTGCGCGGACACCAGGCCGGTGATGCCCGCTTTCCTGGCGGCGCCGTGCGCCTCGCGGATCTGCGCCGCGGAGAACTGCGAGCAGCCGGCGTAGCGGATCTTGCCCGCGCGCACGAGATCTTCCAGCGCGCGCAGCGTTTCGTCGATCGGCGTCTCCGGGTCGGGGCGGTGCAGCTGGTAGAGATCTATCCAGTCGGTATTGAGCCGTTTCAGGCTCGCTTCCACCGCGATCTTGATGTAGCGGCGCGAGCAGCCCTGCATGGTGCCGCTGTCGTCCATCGCGTTGCCGAGCTTGCTGGCGAGCACGACGTTCTTGCGCCGCGCACCGAGCGCCTGCCCGACGTATTGCTCCGACGTGCCCGCCGGGTTGCCGTAGCGGTCGGCGGTGTCGAACAGCGTGACGCCCAACTCGAGCGCCTTGTCCACGACGGCGCGCGTCTGCGCGACATCGGCGCGGAGGCCGAAGTTGTTGCAGCCCAGGCCGATGGCCGAGACCGCGAGGGCCGTCCTTCCTACCTGTCGTAACTCCATGTGAGTGATGGGTGATGGGTAAAGAGTTTTGAGTGTTGAGCCCCGTTAGAGGCCGTGACTCTAACGGGGTGAGTGTTGAGTTTAGTCGAAGTTATATTGTGTTTCTTGGCGCCTTGGCGGCAAATTTTTCAACTGGTTTTACGGCGCGGGCCTCAGGCCGGGCGGGTACGTGTTAGACCACGTAGTGAACTTTCGCGCATCACATCCCGTTCCCGTCATCGCCGCACGCGACGTGACTATAATCCAGCATGATCGAAGTCAGCGAGCGGATCGAGGTAGCGTCGCCGCCTGGGGCAGTATGGGCGCTGCTGTCGGACCCGCGCGGGGTGGTGGAGTGCGTGCCGGGAGCGTCGTTGGGCGAGCAGCAGGAGGATGGCTCCTACAACGCGACCCTGGTGGTCAAGTTCGGGCCGGCCAGGGTGACCTTTCAGGCGAAAGTCGCGCTCGAGTACGACAGCGCGGCGATGAGCGGGCGCGTGTCATCGCGCGGCAAGGACAACCAGGGCGGGACGCGGGTGAAGACCGCGATGACGTTCAAGGTCGTGGCAGGTGACGCGCCGAACTCGTCGGTGATTCCCATCGACGCGCAGGTGGAAATTACCGGCCGGCTCGCCTCGCTGGTGGAAACCGGCGCCTCCCTGGTGGTCAAGCGCATGACGGGGGAGTTCACCGAGCGCCTCGCTGCCCGCCTCGCCGGCGCCAGCGCCGTGAAAGCAACTGAAAATTAGCCGCCAAGGCGCCAAGGCGCCAAGAAAAACAAGAACAATAATTGAACCGCCAAGGCCGCCAAGAAATACAAACTAATCTTCGTTTGCACTCAGCACTCACCCCGTTAGAGGCACGGCCTCTAACGGGGCTCAACACTCAACATTCAACAATCAGCACTCATCACTAGGTTCAAGGGGGAATCATGAAGGTGTACCAAAGGCTCGCCGGCAATTTCATCGCGGAGGGCGTGATGCCGTATCGCCGCATCCACTACGGACGCGACGAGTAACGAACGCCCCGGGACGGGCGTTCTGAAGGATGAGGGTGAGAGAGGTGAGGCGTCCCAAGTGAGCCGTCTCAGGTGAGGCGTCCCAGGTAGGGCGTCCCAAGTGAAGCGTCGCAGGTAAATCGTTCCAGGCAAGGCGTTGTATACACGCAGTATCTGAGACGCAGTACCTGCGACGTAGCACCTGAGACGCCTTACCTGCGACGCCTCACGATGGCAAGTCCGGCAGGCTGTCTCACTGAAGTTTTATGCCGGTCTTTTTGACGACGTCCTGCCATTGATCGATCAACTGGTTGACGACGGCGACGGCCTGCTCGGGCGTGCTGCCGACGACTTCGGAGCCCTCGGCGGCGAGCCGGTTCTTCACGTCGGGCAGGTGCAGCACTTTCACGATGTCGCCGTTCAGCCGCGCGACGATGGTGGCGGGCGTGGCGCTCGGCACCAGCATCAGGTAACCGACGTTCTCGTTGAAGCCCTTGATGCCGGCTTCCACCGTGCTTGGCACGTTGGGCAGCTGCGCCGCGCGCTTGCTGCCGGTCACCACCAGCCCCCGCAGCTTGCCGGCCTGGACCTGCGGCAGGGTGGCGACCATGTTGAAGAAGCCGACATGCACGTGGCCCGCGATCTGGTCTATCAGCGCCGGGCCCGAACCCTTGTACGGAATGTTGGTGATGATCATGCCGGTGTTGAACTTGAGCAGCTCCATCCGCAGCTGGCCCGAGGTGCCGCCCGAGCCGTAGTTGAGGTCCTTGGGACGCGCCTTCGACAGCGCGACCAGTTCCTTCACCGATTTCACCGGCAGGGACGGGTGCACCGTCAGCAGGCTGGGCGATGCCGCCAGGATGGACAGCGGCCTGAGATCCTTGCGCGAGTCGTACGGCAGGCTGGTGTACAGCACCGCGTTGGTAGTGTAGGTGTCGGCGGAGATGATCAGCAGGGTGTAGCCGTCGGGCGCAGACTTCGCCACGACGTCGGTGCCCACGGTGCCGCCCGCGCCGGCGCGGTTCTCCACCACCACCGTCTGGCCCAGCACTCCCGACAGTTGCTGGGACATGGTGCGCGCCAGGATGTCGGTGGTGCCGCCCGGCGCGAGCGGCGCGACCAGGCGCAGGGGGCGGTTGGGATAGGCCTGCTGCGCCACCGCGCTGAACGCAATCGAGGCGAGGCAAGCGCCCACCGCGACCTTCCAGAGAATACGTCCTGCACTTGCCATAGCCATGCGGTCCTCCTGTTGGGTATTAAACGATTGGCGCCGTGCCCTCTCCCCCTTACCGGCTTTGTCAGGGAATCTTGCTACGTTATTCGAATTCCTTGCTCACTATTTCCGCCTTTCGCCTTCCTCCGTGCTTGAGGGGACGACGGGCAAAGCGGTGCCGCTGCTCCGGCCCTTGAGGTACTGGTCCTTCAGCTTCTGCACGGCGGCGAGGTACTCGCTCATGCTGGTCTGGTTGTTGTGGTACTGACTGGCGAGCTGCTGGTAGGCGGAGACGTAGGCTTCTTCGGTCATGAATCGCTTTCGTTGAGGTAGGAACGACTATACGCTTAGTGCCGCGCGCCGCCGCTCGCTCGAGGGCTGGTCCGAAACGGCGCTTTTCTTCGCTTTTCGGCCAGGAATCGCCGCTTTTCTCCGATCGGAGGCTGATTTCCCCGCCGCCTCAAGGATTTAGCTTGACGCGGCGGCGGCACCGTTATAAGGTGCGCGCTCGATGTTTATTTCGAGTACTGGGGTAGTGACTTGCTGTTTGTCCGTTCTTCTGGGGCTTTGAGATTAAACACGATGTTCGGGCTCAGCCCTATTCAACTTAGTAGAGGAACGCAACAATGGCAACCGGTACTGTAAAGTGGTTCAACGACGCGAAGGGTTTCGGCTTTATTACTCCTGACGGCGGCGGCGAAGATCTGTTCGCCCATTTCTCGGCAATCAACATGCAGGGATTCAAGTCGCTGAAGGAAGGCCAGAAGGTGTCCTTCGAGATCACGCAAGGCAACAAGGGCAAGACGCAGGCCAGCAACATCCAGGCCGCCTGAGCCTACTACGCAGCATGAAAAAGCCGGGCGTGAGCCCGGCTTTTTTACGTACCCGCGCAACTAGTGTCCTGAGTCGCGTGTCGCTGAACAAAAGATGCCGACAATTGACGCCATACTTTGTCGCAAATCCTCGCCAGGTGTCCAACCTGGCTGCGGTTTGCTTCGCGTCTAGCGCCAATTTCGGCACTTTTGCCATGCGGAGCGTGTTCGCGGCGGGACGCATTGATCAACGAACTAGCGACTCAGGACACTAACTACCGTTCTTCCCCTTTGCCCATGCCGTCGAACGACACGTCGGAGGGCAGCACTTCCCGGAAGCCGGGCTGGTCCCGTTCCAGGGGAGGGGCGGGCTTGGCAGCGCTCTTCTTCGGGCGGCCGGGCCGGCTCGTTACATAAAAAATCTTCAGCGGCGGCACCACTGGCGGCTTCTCCAGGAAGCGGCAGTCGGATTCCGTCGGCATGCTCACCATGGCGCCGACCCGCGTCTTGTCGAGGTAAACGGTGTAACGCAGCATGTGCATCACGTACGGGAGCGGCTCGGCGATCACCTCGTACTTCCCGACCATGAACCGCGTGCGTTCCTTGACGGGTATGCTCATGCGGTGTCGCCCGTCGTCTCCACCACTTTCTTCTTGCGCACCCGCGGCGTGCTGCTCTTGGGCTTGACCGCGATCCTCGAGCCAGGCCCGCCGCCGCGTGGACGCCAGCCCAGCACCTCGTCGCAGCGCCCTGCGATTTCCGGGTCGTTGAGCCGCACCGCGTTGGCGCGCAACTGCTTCACTTCGAGCGTTTGCAGCGCGTCGATTCGTTCTTTGGTCCATTCCACGGACCGGGTCTGAGACATGACCTTCATGGCAACTGTGGATTTCACGAGATTCTCCGCGGACAGCAAAAGAAAAAAGCCCGGCGAGACCGGGCTCGTACTGATGACGCAGTATACTTTAAAAACCCTTTGAATACCAGACATTTACACTGGCGGGTCCGGCCCGCAGCGCGGGCAACACATCACCCATCATCGGGTTTCAGGTCATCCTTCCGCCTTCATCCTTGCGGTCAGGCAGGTTCCATGCCTTTGTTCCTGATCACCGCGGCGGCGGCGGGGGAGGTCAAGTGCTTGACCAGCGCCCGCGCCGCGTCGGGATGCGGAGCCTGGGCGTGCAGGCCGGCGGAGAAGATGGTTATTTCCTGCACGTCCGGCGACAGCGGGCCGACGAGGTCGATGCCGGGCACGGGGAGCAGCTCGCTCACCTGCTGAAAGGCGAGTTCCGCCTCGCCGCGCGCCACGATCGAGCCGGCCGGGACGCCCTGCACCTGCTTCACCCTGGACTTGATCTGCTCGGCGATACCCATGCGCTCGAACAACTTGATGAGGTAGATGCCGCTGGGCCCGGTGGAATAGGCAATGCCCTTCACCGCCAGCACCGCTCGCTTCAGCGCTGCACCCGAGCTGATGTCCGGCTTCGGAGCGCCGGCTTTGACGGCAACGCCGATGCCGGACTTTGCGAGATCGGTGCGCTCGGACACGATCCCGGCCTGCCTGAGGTCATCGAGCGCGGCGGCCGACAGGATCACCAGGTCCACCGTCTCGCCGCCCTTCAAGCGGTTCATCATCTGCACGCTGGGGACCCACAGGTTTTCCACCTGGTGTCCGGTGGCGCGCTCGAACTGCGGCACGAGTTCGAGATACGCCTCCTTGAAGGCGGCGGAGAGCATTA
>CAZCGD010000516.1:0-3494 GCA_964498105.1 uncultured Streptomycetaceae bacterium | reverse complement strand
TGCCTCCAGGCCGCGCTCGAGCTCGGCGACGCGCGCCTCCAGCCGGGTGACGGCAGCCTGCCACGGCGGGTGGCGGACGTGCTTCGCCCGCCGCCGCAGCGGCACTACTTTCCGGTCGGGTTGCAAACCCATCGGGCTATTGTAAACCAAGCCACATATTTATGCACTAAAAACCATTTCTAAACCGGTATTTGAAGACGAAACTTAAAGTGAAACCACAAACTCCGGGTGATGGCGGGCGAGTGCTAACCCGCGGCGGCAGGGAGCGCATCCGGGGACATCTCCCGCCTGAACTCACAGCGCAGCGTGAGCTCCAGCAGGTCGATGTCGCCAATCTCGAGCGTAACCCGGGTCCCTGGATCGAGCGCCGGCAGCGAAGGCACGCGCAACACCAGTGGCAGCTCGTCGAAGCGCACCAGGCTCTCGCGAATGACCGTAGCGCCGGCGACGCTGCGGTTCTCCTGGATCAACCAGCGCAGGCACCAGTAGCGCTCCATCTGGCGCTGGAACTCGCCATAGGCGTCATGCGCGAACTCGAAGTCGCGCATGGCCGACAGCAGGGCTGCGTCATTGCCGCGGTACGGCGGCGCTTCGGCCCGCGCGAGCGAAATCAACTGGCGCTGGTTCACGAGATCCACGTAGCGCCGCAGCGGCGAGCTCGCCCAGGCGTAGTTATCCACGCCCAACCCCTGGTGGCCGGCTGGCACCGTGCTCATCCTGACCTTGCCGCCGTCCTGCACGCGGTAGATGCCGGCAACGCCGCTCAAAGCCAGCTCCCGGCCCCAGGCGCTGTTGACCTGGATCATCAACTCGGAAACGATCTTGTCGATCGGCGAGCCGCGGCGGCGCGGGATGATGCGCACGCGTTCGCCCTCGATGTAAAAACCGTACTCGGGGCGTTGCTCCTGTTCGGCGGTCGCGCCGCGGCGCGCGCCCTCCAGCGCGCGGGCGAGCCGCCACAGCAGCGTAAGCGCTTCCCCGCGCGGATGGTCCACCCGGCCGGCGGCGAGCGCGTTTTCGTTCAGCGTCTCCTCCAGCGCGTGGTGCCGCAGGTTCTCCGCGACCGGCACCCGCTCGACGCGCGTTGCCCGCGCCGCGATCGAGAAGTCAGGCGCAACTTCGAGGTAGAACGAAAGCGCGGGACACGACCTGCCTTCCACGAGCGAGAATGTTTCGATGGCCGCGTCCGGCAGCATGGTGATCTTCCCGCCGGGGAAGTACACGGTGGACAACCGCTCTCGAGCGACCGCGTCGGCGGGCGAGCCGGGAGCAACGCCCAGCGCGGGCGCGGCGATGTGGATGCCGACGCTCCAGTTGCCGTTGGCGAGCCGGGTCACTGAGAAAGCGTCGTCGATCTCGGTGGTGGTAGCGTCGTCTATGCTGAAGGCCTCGACCGCGGCCAGCGGCAGGTCCTGCGGCAGCGCCGGCACCGGCATGGCGGGCAGCGCCGCGCCGCGCGGGAAAAACTCGAACAGGAAGCGGTTGAGGTGGTAGTCGTGCGGCGAGGGGAGCGCGCCGCAGCGCTCGAAGAGCATCGCCGGCGCCATCTTCAGCTGGTCGCATGCCTCCTCGAGCGCCTTCCACTCGATGCTCTGCTTGTCGGGCTGGTAGAGCAGCGCGGCCTGGATCGGAGCAAATTCGGGCGGCAGCCGCGATTCCAGGAGCTGCGCCACGTAGTGCTCGCGCTTTTCCGCGTCGCGCCGCTTGCGCTCGACGGAAGCCAGCGCCGCTTTGAGCGCCTCCGGCGGCGCCGCCTTGTAGCGGCCCTTGCCTTTCTTGTAGAAATACATCGGGGCGCCGTGCAGTTTCAGCAGCAGCCCGGCGGATTCCATCGGCTCCGGCGGGCGGCCGAAGTACTCCTTTGCGAGCATGTCGAACGAAAACTCGCCCTGCCCGCGGCACTGCCACAGGAAATCGGCGTCCATGCCCTCGGCAAGCTTCTGTGCCCCGCTCATGAAGTCCGCGAGCCCGCCGCCATCGAAGCGGAACAGCACGGCGGACGCCTTCACCTTGGAGCGTTTGCCGTGGGGGGCCTCCACCTGCAGGGAGGTGTCGTGATCGGCGAGGATGGCGCCGACCTTGAACGAGCCTTCTTCTTCGTAAAAGACGTTCTTGCTCACGGACAGGATGGGCTTAACGGATGGAAAACAAGGCCGGAAAGAAAAACCGCGTCGAGCGGCGGGCCGGCCGGCCCGTCCGTCTCGAACGCGGGGTCAATTATACGGTGGCGCGGGACCGCCCGCGCCGCACAGCGGCTACTTACCTTCGATATCCAGCACTTCGTGCACATCGCTGTCGATGTGCGTGCCCGGGGCGCCGCCGGATGCCGCGTCGCCGCTTACCAGGTGGAACTTCCCGTTCAGGATGTCACCTGCAAGCCCGTGCCGGGGATACATCATGTCCGGCAAGATGGACCAGCGGTTCGTCGCGGAATCGTAGGCCTCGACCGCGCGGAACGTCCGTTGCCAGGGCCCGCTGGAACGTTCCTCTCCGCCGGCGACGTATATCCTGTCCTTGTACGTGCCCGAGGCCCCCGCGCTGCGCGGGTTGAGCATTGACGCCTTCAAGGCGCCCCACTGATCGGTCGCCGGATCGTACTCTTCCACGATGCCGGTGTTGCTCGCCCGGGTGATGAAAGCGGCGCCCACGCGGCCGCCGATCACGTAGATCTTGTTGTTCACTACGCCGACGAAAGTGTGGTTGCGCGCGGTGGGCATGGTCTGGCGGGTCTCCCAGGTGTTGGTCACAGGGTCGTACGCCTGGTTGGTGTCCACCGAACGGTGCGGGCGGGCCGGATGTACCGCGGTCTCTTTCGATCCGGGATGGGTGCTGGCGCCGCCGATCACGTAGATTTTGCCGCCCACCACCGCCGCAGCCGCGGCGCCGCGCTTGCCAGGCAGGGGGGCGAGCGCCTTCCAGGTGTCGTTCCCGGGATCGTATTCCCAGGTGTTGTCGATCGGCACCCACGCCGAGGGACCCTTTTCCGGCTTCACGAAGCCGCCGAACAGGTAGATCTTGCCGTTCAACTCGACCCACGCCGGGTGATGCAACGCCAGCGGCATGTTCTTTTTCTTGGTCCACGTGTCGCCAGCCGGGTCATACTCGTACATCAATCCCCTGGGTGTCCAGCCCGGCCCGAGCCCGCCGAAGGCGTGAAACTTGCCGCTGGCCGCGACGCCGTAAAGCTCCTCCGTGGCCTCCGGGAACGGCGCGGCGCGGCTCCACTTCTGGGCGTGCGCGGCGGAAACCAGGAACGACGCCGCCAGCAGCGCGGCGAGACACAGACGCAGCAACTTGAACAAAGCGATCATCAGACCTCCTCCTGTTTTGCAGAACCGCGTGCGCGCGGGTGGCCCCGGACACGTCCGATTATTCGGGTATTAGCGCCTCCATACTACGACGAATCCCGAACTGCGGGCAACGGCGTGCCGCAGCGACGTGGCTGAAGACCGTCTAAAGGCTGACAAATCGTGCGCCTTCGTCAATGATTGCGC
>CAZCGD010000515.1:0-2424 GCA_964498105.1 uncultured Streptomycetaceae bacterium | reverse complement strand
GGAGGCTAAACTCAGTATGAAGGTGTAAGTGGGTAAACATATTATCGCTTGTTCAGAATCAGTACTGCTATTGTAGCATCGCTTCGACGCCAAGGGCGGACCGCTTATGCCAATCTGACTGCTAGCTCAGCGCCTTGTGATAGCGGCGCTTTATCGCCAACGGCCGAAGGCCGATCGCCACCTATATGTTGCAGGCGATGTGCGCCTCGAACTCCGGCGGCGTGTCCGCATCGACTTCCACGCGTTACGCTAATGCTTTCGCGAGGCTGGAGTACGGTTCCGACAACACTGGCTGGTTCTCGCAATCGAGAGGTGCAACAAGATGAGCGAACCTGACGGCAAGACCGGTCCGACCGAAGACTACGCGCTTGGCCATTCGGAGCGGGAGCTGGAACGCTTGGGTACACAAGCGCTCGTCATCGACCCGATCACGCGTCGGTTCTTCGGCGAAGCAGGCATCGGTCCCGGCATGCGCGTTCTCGATGTCGGCAGCGGCGCCGGTCATGTCGCGCTCCTTGTGGCTGGGCTTGTCGGTGATCAAGGGGAAGTCGTAGGCGTGGACAGATCGCCCTCGGCTCTCGCGAGGGCTCGGGAGCGAGCTCACGCGCAGTCCATTCATAACGTCTCTTTTCTCGAAGGCGATCCCGCCAACATGGCATTCGATCGCCCCTTCGACGCCATCACCGGCCGTTACGTGTTGATGTTTCAACCGGACCCAACGACCATGTTGCGAAAACTCGCCTCCCACGTGCGCCCAGGTGGCCCGGTCGTTTTCCATGAAGTCGACTGGGACGGCGCCCGGTCGGTTCCGCCGGCACCGTCCTACGACCAGTGCTGCCGGTGGCTTGTCGATACGCTCCGCTTGCTCGGCGCCGAGCCAAGACTCGGCCTCAAGCTGCATGCGATGTTCGTCGCTGCCGGACTTCCGCCGCCGACGATGCGAATAGACGCACTTATCGGCGGAGGGGTGAACGGAACTGGACCGACGGACATGATGGCCGATCTCATTGAGACCGTCTCCTCGGACATGGAGCGTCTGGGTGTGGCGACTGCAGACCAGGTCGGTTTCAAGACACTCGCTCAGCGGTTGCGCGATGAGGCGATAGCCAACAATAGCGTGATCATGGGACGCTATGAGATTGGCGCTTGGTCGCGCGTTTAGCTGGACGAAGTCTTACATGACCAAACTCGATCTTCCTGCCCTGGCCCAAGAAATGCTCTCGGCCTTGGATCAAGCAAGGCTTGTGACGCCGCCGACGGAGCGCTGGCCGGGCCTCGACTTCGTCTCGGCCTACATCGTCGCGGCAGAGTTGACGAGCCTTCGACGCGCTCGTGGCGAGCAGCCTATTGGTCGCAAGATCGGCTACACCAACCGCAACATTTGGCCGCAGTACCACGTCCACCAACCAATCTGGGGTCACGTCTATCGGCACACCGTGCAGTACGCCAGCAATAATGCCGCCCGATTGTCGCTTACGGACATGGTGGCGCCGCGCATCGAACCAGAGATCGCGTTCAAGCTGCGCGAGCCATTATCAAGTGGTGAAACGGATCCAGCATCGGCCCTACAGTCGATCGACTGGATCGCGCGCACGTTCGAGATCGTCGATTGCCATTACGCGGATTGGGAATTCCGCGGGCCAGACTCGGTGATCGACTTCAGCCATCACGCGGCACTGATCATCGGCACACCACAGGAGGTTAGGTCAATCGACATCGAAGAGCTCGTGAGCACGCTGCGCGATTGTCAGGTGAGTCTGACGAAGGACGGCCACCTGGCCGATACCGGGGTCGGCGCAAACGCGCTCGGACATCCGGCGCTCGCCCTCATTCATCTGGCCGGCGTCATCGCATCGCAACCGGACGCCGACCCCCTCCGACCAGGTGAGATCATCACGACAGGCACATTGACTGCCGCGCTGCCTGTCCAGTCCGGCGAGACATGGTGCACCGAGACCCAAGGCCTTGGTCTGGCGCCCCTCACCGTGCAATTCGACTGAGACAGCCGCCCGCGGCGCTCCGTCCTTTGTGCTACGATCCCAGGGCAATGACGACGACCGACGAAGTCCTCGACCTCGAGACGCAGGTTGACCGCGCCCTCGACGAGCTGCGCCCCTACATCCACTCCCACGGCGGCGAGGTCAACGTCCTCGAGATCACGGACGAAGGCATCGCGCGCCTCCAGATGATCGGCTCCTGCAACGGCTGCCCGATGAGCATGCTCACCATGCGACTCGGTATCGAACGCATCCTCGCCGATAAGGTTCCCGAACTGAAGGGCGCCGTCGCGGTCTTCGTCGACGACTTCGAGTACCCGGAGCTCGGCGAAGACGCCTCCGAGCCCAAACGCTCCACGAGCTGGCCGCCCGCCGCAGCCGCTCGTTAGTCTCGCTAACCCCTCGTTTCGGCATTCCCGCCTCCGTG
>CAZCGD010000514.1:0-3357 GCA_964498105.1 uncultured Streptomycetaceae bacterium | reverse complement strand
AGCGCGGTGACCGGAGGAACAGGATCGTGGGAAAAGTCCGGCAGCAAGCCCAACACCGCAGCGTGCAGCGCGACGCTCACGCACAGGCAAACCGCGAGCGTGCGCCGGGTCCACCAGCGCGGTTGCGGATTGCCAGCTCTGGACGTGTTCGCGTGCTCGCGGCGCATGGCTCAAGGTCTGCGCCGCCCCAGCAGGCGCGACCGCGTATGGCTCAGGAAAGTACGGGGGCGCGGGTAACAGCGGGCTGCGCGCCGGGAGTGGGTCGGACTTGGAGCCGATGAACTCCTGATGCTACTGGGCGACTGCGTCGGTCAGGCGATAGTAAAGCCCCATCGGGTCGTCCTTCAGCACGGTGAACTTGCCGCTGATGACGACGGGGTCGAAACCGTACTTGACCGGGGTCTTGGCAACGACTTCGACCAGCTGGTCCGGACCGCCGGGCAGGCAGAACGAGCAGGAGGGCGGCATCGCTACCAGCAGAAAGCGCTTCTGCTTCTCGCCCATGTCGAGCGGCATCATGAAACCCTGCAGCTTCACGTCCTTCTTGTCGAGCGCGTTGATCTCCTTCGAGAACTGGGGCACGAAGCGGTCTTTCTGGCGGACCGGGGTGACTTCGGACAGCGTCTTCCAGGACACCACGCCCTTCATCTCGGGCAGTGGCTTGAACATGTCCGGAGAAGGCGGCTGCGACATATCCATCGCCGGGTTCCTGGACAGTTCTTTGTCCGGTACCCCTTTTTGCTGCGCCCAGCCCATCACATGGAAACCCAGTAGCAAGGTGATAAACCACGCGAAGAATCTCATCACTTCCTCCTTGACTTCGGATCGATCATCCGAAATTTAGCCGTCGAGCGCTGATGTTACTCCAGTTTCCTCATTCCGGCACCAGCACCCGGGTCAGTCCCTGTGTTTCATGCCGCAGTACTTGCCTATCGCTAACCCCTTGCAATCCTTGGCCAATTGGGCCTGGCACTCTTTCTCCGGTTTGCCGGATTCCAGGCATTTGGCGGCATTTAGATGAGCTTCCGCCATGGCACGGTGATCGTTGATGTCTTTCTTCACATGGTCGGCATCGCCTTTCTTCTTGCCCTGCGCGAACCCGGCGCCCGAAACACCCAGCAGACCCACCAGTGTGATGGCGATAAGCAGATCTTTCATGCTCTTCCTCCGTTCAATGATTCGTGACTGGTGTTTGTTTGCTCTATTTGTCCTGTGTTGAGAGGGTTGGGTTCACCCGCGCGCCAGCGTGCCCGCGATGTCCGTACGGTACGCGCGCCAGGCCGGCAACAGCGCCGCCACGACGCCGACGCCAAGCGCAAGCACGACCAGCCACAACTCGGCGTTTATCCACGTCCAGCCGGTCACGGCAACCTGTTTCGCCGCCTTGAACGCGAAGCCCAGCACTTCGGTGAGCACGTGCCCGAGCGCAATCCCCAGCGCCGCGCCGATGCCCGCCAGCAGCGCACCCTCGAACAGCATCAGCGCCATCAGCTTGCCGGGGCTGGCGCCGAGCGTCCGCATCACGGCGAGATCGTAACGGCGCTCGAGCAGCGCGTTGTAGAGCGCGATGAAGACGGAGAGACCCGCGGCGATGATCAGCACCAGCGCGAAGCCGCGCAACACGTCCACTCCCACGCCGATGATGGTGAACAGCCGCGCCATTTCGTAGGCGGGCGAGGCTGCCTGCATCGCGCTGTTCTGGTTGATGTAGCGCGGCAGCGACGCCGCAGCGATGGGAGAGGCGTACTGGATGAGCAGCGCGGTGTATTCTTTCTCCTCGTCCGGCATAAGCTCGCCGATGCGCGCGATATCCTTGATGTCGTACTGATCGGCATGCACCGCCCACAGCGTCTCGACGCTCGCCAGGACCACGCGATCGACCACGGATCCGGTGGGAGCCAGCACACCGACCACCGTGTAATGGTGCTGGTCGTGCACTTGCTCGCGCGCATCCCCTCCCATCCCGTGGGCGCCGGCGAAATGCGCTCCCACTCCAAGACCCGTGCTCGCCGCCACGTCCGCACCCAGCACGGCTTCGAGCGGCGCCTTCCATAACTGGCCCTGCGCGAGACGCGCACCGTAGTGCTCGACATAATCGTGCGTGGTGCCGACGACCCGGAAGCCGCGGTAGTTGTCGCCGAGCGCGAGCGGGATGATCTTCTTCACGAAACGGTGGCGCGCCAGCTCCTGCGCCTGTTGCCAGGAGACATTCCCGGTCGGCACGTCGAGCTGGTAGATGGAAGACAGGATGATCTGCATCGGGCTGCCCTTGGCGCCCACGACGAGATCGATCCCGCGCGCGTCGCGCTGCATGCGCTCCTCGATCTGTGAGGTAGTGAGCAGCAGCAGCGTGATCGTCGCGATCCCGAGCGCGAGCAGCAGCACGTTGAGCGCCGTGTTCAGGCGCCGCGCTTTGAGATAGGCCAGGCTGATCGTCGCGAGGTTCATGGCTGCGCCTCAAGCTCATAGTGGTTGGGCATGCGCGTCTTGATGCGCTGGTCGTGCGTGGCGATCACCAGGGTCGCGCCGCAGGTGCGCGCCTGGGACTCGAGCAGCCCGAAGGCCTGCATGCAGCGCGCATCATCGAGGTTGGAAGTCGGCTCGTCGGCGAGCAGCAGCTTGGGCCGGTTGACGACCGCGCGCGCCACCGCGACGCGCTGCGCCTGGCCGAAGGAAAGCTCATGCGGGTAGGCACCTGCCTTGTCAGCGACGTTGAGGCTTGTCAACACCTCGCGGACCCGCGCGCCTTCCTGCGGCAGGCCGGCAAGGTACTGGGCCAGCAGCAGGTTATTCATGACCGTCAGGCTCGGAATGAGATGCAGGCGCTGCAGCACGATGCCGATGTGCTGCCCGCGGAAACGGTCCAACTGGTTCGGGCTCAGGCCGCGGACATCCTGACCGGCGATACCGACGCTGCCTGCTGTCGGCCTTAGGATACCGGCCAGTATATGCAGAAGCGTCGTCTTGCCGCTGCCGGAAGGGCCCAGCACCAACCATTGCGAGCCTTGCTCGACCCGCCACGCTGCAACGTTCAGCACCTCGGTACCGTGGTAGGCATGCTTCAGGTTTTCGACGTTGAACATGGCTTGACGTCAGGGCGGAGCGGGAAATGGATTCTAACCGAGCCGGTGGCATACCGGTGTTTTATACTGCTGGCACATGAGAGCCGTGCTGCTATTCCTGATTGACGGCTACCGGCTGCTGCTGTCGCCGTTCTTCGGCCGCCAATGCCGCTTTTTCCCGACCTGTTCCGCCTACGCGCGCGAGGCGATCGAAGTGCACGGCACGTTCAAGGGTTCCTGGCTGGCGATCAGGCGCATAGTGCGTTGCGGGCCGTGGCATCCGGGAGGCACGGAT
>CAZCGD010000513.1:0-3296 GCA_964498105.1 uncultured Streptomycetaceae bacterium | reverse complement strand
GTTGGGGCACGAGGTCGATACCTTAACGGTGTTGAATAGACAGGATCTACAGGATTAGAAACCACGGTCAAAAGCAATTGACAGGATTTACAGGATTAACAAGATTAAACCAAGACCAAACTGAATCATGTTTCGGTCTTGTTTTTCGATCTAATCCTGTAAATCTTGTAAATCCTGTCTATTTTGTTTTGATCTAGTCTGCGGTTCAATCCAGCTTGGTCCCAGACCGCTTCGCCACATCCGCCCACTTCGCCGCCTCGACCTTGAAGAACGCGGCGAACTCGCTGGGGCTGCTGCCCGACGGCGTCGCGCCCTCGGCCTCGAAGCGCTGCACCACGTCCGGCAGGTGCACCGTCTTCGCGACTTCGCGGTGGAGCCGGTCGATCACCGCCGGCGGCGTGCGGGCCGGCGCGAAGAAGCCGTTCCACTGCACGGCGAGGTTGTCCTTGACGCCGGCTTCTTCCATCGTCGGCACCTCGGGCGCCGCCGATGAGCGGGTGGGCGCCGCGACGCCCAGCCCGCGCAGCTTGCCGGCCTTGATCTGGACCGACGCCACCGGCATCACCAGGAACGCGAGCTGGGTCTCGCCCGAAATCAGGCTGACCGAAGCCGGCGCGGCCCCTTTGTACGGCACATGCTGCACCTTGATCCCGGTCCTCAACCGCAGCAACTCCATCGCCATGTGCGACATCGTGCCGGCGCCCGCCGACGCATAGGCAAGCGCATCCGGCTTCGACTTGGCGAGGGCGACCAGCGCCTTCACCGACTGCACCGGTAGCGACGGATGGGCCGTCAGCGCGAACGGGTACGACGATGCCATCGAAATCGGCGTCAGGTCCTTGACCGGATCGAAGTTGAGCTTGTGGAACACCGCCGGGCTGATGGACAGCGACGAGTTGCCGAACAGCAGCGTGTAGCCGTCCGCTGCTGACTTGGCGACGATCTCTCCGGCGATGTTGCCGCTCGCGCCCGCGCGGTTGTCCACGATCACCGGCTGCCCGAGCGAGACAGTGAGCTTCTGGGCAACGACGCGCGCGATGAGGTCGCTGCCGCCGCCCGCGGGGAACGGCAGCACGACCCGGACCTGCCTGGCGGGATACTCCTGCGCCAGGGCCGGTAAAGCCGACAGGCACGCGAACATCAGTGCGACAGCAATCGAACGTTTCATTTGTTGCCCCTTATAGTGCTGCCGTGACGAAATGACGCGGTGACGGGCGCAGCGTGCTGCGCGGTTTTCGCTTTTTTTCGTCACTTTATCACTTCGTCACCCATCAAGCGGCGCGCGATCGGCCTTGCCGCGGGCGCCTCGCTTCGAGTCCGCTGGCGCAAACATCGTTTTCGCGACCGCCCGCAGCTGCTCGATGAAAAGCTGAACCACCGGGCTGACGGTTCGATGCTTCAGCGTGACGATCGCAATTGGACGCGACTTGATGCGCAAATCGATCGGCAATGCTTTGAGCGACCACTGTTTTGCGTTGAGTCGCAGCACGGAGTTGGGTAGTACCGAGAGGAAACGCCCGGTAGCGAGCAGATGGTTGCGCAGGACGATGGAACCAGCCCTCACCGTCTCCCGCGGAACCTCCAAGCCGTGCGACTTGAACGCCTCCGTAATCAGTTCACTGACTACTTGATTGGGTGACAGGATCCACGGCTCGTTCACCAAATCCGCAAGGGCGACCTTGCGACGGTGCGCCCAGCGACTCCGTGCTCCAACGACCACGCGATACGGGTCGTCGAAGAGAATTTCGACATCGAGATCGGCTTCCATAAAAGACCTGGGGATTCTTCCCAGCGCCAGATCGACCTTGCGCTCTCGCAGTTCCCGAAATTCCAGAGTCGCTATGTTTGACTGGACCACGCTGACAACGATTTGGGAATAGCTGCTCGAAAATTGATCGATGACCGCCGGCAACAACCCAGCGGCTGACAGCTCTCCAGATGCGACTCGAACTTCCCCCACCGTCGGGTTTGCCAAAAACTCGATGTCTTTTATTCCCTGTCTTAGCTCATCGAACACCACATGGCTGCGTTTAAGCAGCGCGCGCGCGTAGAGGGTCGGCTCGATCCCTTTCGAGCTGCGATCGAGGAGCCGGACGTGAAGCGTATCCTCCAGGTTGGCAATTGATTCAGACACGGCGGGCTGGGACATCCCAAGCTGTTTGGCGGCCTTGGCCATGCTGCCCCACTGTACAACGGCGAAAAGGATATGGAGATCGCGCAACTTGAGGCGCCGGCCGATGCGACTCTCCCAGTGCTGGATCGCCTTGTCCATAGGGATTCCCTATATCCTTATCGCGAATTTCACAGTTCCCCTTATACGCCCGAGCAACTATCGTTACAAGAATCCAGGAGGGCGCCATGACTCTCATTCGCCGTCAAATGCTGTGTCTTGCAGCGGCCGCGATTGCAGCTCTTGCTGTGCCGGGGATCGGGGCCGCCCAGACCTACCCGCACCGGCCGGTGCGGATCATCGTGGCGTTCCCGCCGGGCAGCGGGGCCGATATCGTCGCCCGCATACTCGGTAACAAGCTTACCGTGCAGCTCGGGCAGCCGGTGATCGTGGACGCGCGCCCGGGCGGAGGCGGCGTTATCGGCGTCGAAATCGCAAAGAATGCGCCGCCCGACGGCTACACGCTGCTGCTGGTGAGCGCCACCACGTTTGCCTCGCTGCCAGCGCTCAAGCCCAAACTCCCCTACGACCCTGACAAGGACTTTGTCGCGCTGTCGCGCGTCGCGTCGGTAACGCAGATGGTAGCGGTGCATCCTTCTCTCGGGGTCGGCACCGTAGCTGACCTCGTGAAACTCGCCAAAGCCCGGCCCGGCCAGCTCAACTACGGATCGGGTGGCAACGGCTCGTTGCCACATCTCGCAGGCGAGATGTTCAACGTCCTGGCAGGCGTAAAGACCGTTCATGTGCCCTACAAGGGTTCCGTGCTCGCGCTCAATGACCTGATCGCGGGACAACTCCAGTTCATAGTGACCTCCCCGGTCAACGTGATGGCCCACGCGAAAACGGGGAGGATCAAGGTGATCGCAACCACGGGCGCGAAGCGCGACCCATTGTTCCCTGATTTTCCGATGGTGGCCGACACCATTCCCGGCTTCGAGAGCACGCAGTGGTGGGGCGTTGCGGTGCCGGCGAAAACTCCCGCCGTCATCGTGAAAAAGCTGCACGCCGAGATCATGAATGCGATGCAAACGCCCGAAGTGCGGGAGTTGCTCGCCAATCAGAGCGTCACGGCGCACGCCGAGTCTCCGGCCGAGTTCACCGCCTTCATCAAGGCCGAACGCGAGCG
>CAZCGD010000512.1:0-1835 GCA_964498105.1 uncultured Streptomycetaceae bacterium | reverse complement strand
TGCGGCCGTCGAAAAATCGGCTTGCAGCGTGCCGCGCGCGTTGACCGGGGACTAGGGGTTGCACCCAACGCCGTTAACCATCTCCGCTCCTCGATCGCGCTTTGGGAAGTGAAAGTACGCCCTTTTTAACGTACTCTTGCCTGCGGTATTCGAGAACAGGCGAGCGAGAAAAAGGGCGTACACATGAGCATGGCCAAGGATGGCCGATCGGGCAAGTCCACGCCGACGGATTGGCGCAAGATTTTTCAACGGATTCTTCCTCCGCACGTCTGGCGCACCTTCGAGCGGCGCGTGCCCGGCTGCAGCGATCCCCGCACGGCTTGGCAGCCCAAGCTGCTGGTTTTGTGCTGGACGTTCATGGGCTCGCTCTGCGCCCCCGGCCTCGGGCTGCGTTTCGACGAGTCCTGGGAACTCTTGGCGGCGCTCTTTCCGCATCGGCGGCGCCCCGGCCGGACGTACCCAAGCCTGATGAAGCGCTCGCGGCGGCTCGGCTCGGACGTGATGCAGACGTTCCTGCACGGCCTGCACGGTCACCTGCAAACGCAATTGGCCGACCGCTGGAGCGGGTTCGGCTGGACCGTCTTCGCCGTGGACGGCACGCGCTTCGAAGCGCCGCGCACCCGCCGCAACCAGCAGCAGCTCAAATGTGCCGGCAAGGAAAAGACCGGCCCGCAATGGGCCCTGACCGCCCTGATTCACCTGCCCAGCCGCATCTTGTGGGACTGGCGTCAAGGGCCGGGAACCGCGAGCGAGCGCGGGCACCTGCGGGCCATGCTGGCGGACTTGCCGGCACCGACGTTGCTGCTGGCGGACGCCGGATTCACCGGCTTTGACTTGCTTGGCGCGATGCAGAGCCAGGGACTCCACTTCCTGGTCCGTTGCGGCGCGAACGTGCGGCTGCTCTTCCGCGACGAGGCGCTGCTGGAGATCGAGCCCGGCCGCGGCGGTGATGCGCGCGTGCTGCTGTGGCCTCAAGACCGCCGCCACGAACCGCCGCTGGAATTGCGGCTCATCGTCGTGGCGCGCCGCGCCCGACGGATGTATCTGCTGACGAACGTGCTGAAGCGGGAGCGTCTGCCGCGGAAGCAAGCGGCTCACCTGTACGGGGCCCGCTGGGGCATCGAGCTGAAGTACCGCGATCTGAAGCAAACGCTCGGCCGCCGGAAGCTGCTGGCCGATTCGCCAGAGATGAGCGCCTGGGAGTTGGCCGGCAGCGTGCTGGCGCTGGCGCTGCTGCTGATGCATGCTGCGTGGCTGCAAGACGGGCAACCCGAGCGTGCCAGCGTGGCGCGGCTCTGGCATCTGCTGCGGCGGGTGCTGGAGTGTCTGCGCTACGGGGCGTCGACGCGCTGGGCGCCGGCCGCCCTACGCGCCGCGCAACGGGACGGATATCAGCGGCGCCGTCCGAAACACTCGCGCGATTACCCGCGAAAGAAGCGCGAATCTCCGCCGGGCGCGCCGAAAATGCGCCGGATGACCCTACAGGAAATCGCCGAGAATCAACGGCTCCAGCGGATCAGTCGCGGCCAAGTTGGTTAACCCGCATTTCTCACCGGGGGGATAGAAAAAGGTCGCCTTCTCGGGCATAAGTGTTGTAGCGAACACGCACTTGTGCCAACGCAAGGAGGCGACCCGATGGCGACAGAGTGTACCGAACTGAGCTTTGCGTTTCATCCCCTTGGCGAGCGAGAGGTTTGCGGTGGATTCACGGGCGGAGACATCTCCTCCGACGGCGGCGCGCTGTTGCTGCGGGAGGTGGAACAGAAAACCGGGATCGTCCGCCGCTTCGCCGGCTGTTTCACCGATCATCGCGACCCGGAGCTGATCGAGCACAC
>CAZCGD010000511.1:0-4364 GCA_964498105.1 uncultured Streptomycetaceae bacterium | reverse complement strand
CACGCGGGTGCCGTCCACCATGATGGTGGCGCCCTTGCGCACGCCCGCTTCCTCGTCGGTGATGAGCTGCACGGCCTGCTTGCCCGCCGCCGACTTCGAGCCGAGGAGCACGGACGCGAGGCTGTGGAGCGTCACGCCCTTAGCGCGATCGACCACCGCGGGTGGAAGATCTTCATAGCGCAGGTTGGCGACCCACTGCGCAAGCTGCCGGCTGAGAGATGCCATGTTCTACTTCTCCTTCTCGACTAGCCGCCGTTGACCTTGAAACCGTAAAGCTTCGCTGCGTTGGTGCAAGTCATCTTGACGCGGTCCGCAGTCGAGACGCCGGCAAAATCGTGCTCGATGCTCTGCCGCGAGCGCGGCCAGGTGGAATCGGTGTGCGGGTAATCGGATGACCACATGAGGTTTTCCACCCCCATGAATTCGCGCGTGAACACCCCGACGCGGTCCATGATGAACGCCGCCGAGACGTTGCGGTGGAAATACTCGCTGGGCATAAGC
The DNA here is from genome assembly GCA_964498105.1 of uncultured Streptomycetaceae bacterium. Lineage (GTDB taxonomy): Bacteria > Pseudomonadota > Gammaproteobacteria > Burkholderiales > SG8-41 > SG8-41. Next base: position 3,863 of record CAZCGD010000511.1, on the reverse strand, counting down.
TCGGTGTGTATTCCGTTCTGGCGCGCGTAGCGCTCGTGGCCGCGGTCGAGTCGCGCCAGCATCCACGGCAGCCAACCGGTGTCGGCTTCCGCCAGCACCAGCCGCAGGCGCGGATGCCGGTCGAGCAAGGGGCTCGTCAGGATGTCCCCCAGCGTGAGCATCACTTCCATCGGCGATTCGGGGTATCCCGCGGCGGTGCCCCGGGTGAAACGCAAGTTCGATTTTCGGTTGCTGGTGAGCGTGTGGACGCTGATCGGCAGACCGATCTCCTCGGCCGCCGACCAGAACGGGTCGTACAGGGCCTGGCTGTATTCGGTGCCTTCCGGCGGCACCGCGGCAATCATCGCGCCGCGCAGCCCGCGCTTCGCCCAGCGCTGCAGATCCTTGACCGCGCGTTCCACGTCGTAGATCGAGATCAGCGCCAATCCCACCAGGCGATTGGGCGCATGGCTGCACAGCTCCACCATCCATTCGTTGTAGGCGTTGAACACCGCCTCCTGCAGCTCGGCGTCCCGGATAAGATAGAGCCCCATCGCGTAGGTGGCATACAGCACTTCGCCGGAAACGCCGTCGGTATCCTGATCCTTGAGCCGCGCTGCCGGGTCGTATCCACCGGGCCGGAGGTCCTTGTAATGAGCGCCGGCGAATTTGACCAGTTCCTCCTTCGGGATGCCCACTGCCGCGATGCTGGCGACCGAGCGCGGGGTGGTCCCTTCGCACACGAACCACGTCCCCGGCTTGCCTTGATAGTTGGGGACGAACTGCGGCCCCCGCTCGCGATACTTCCGGTCCAGGCGCGTCTGCCACAGGTTCACGGGTTCGAAAACGTGCGAATCCGCGGAAATGATCGTGTCGGCAGCCATGGCGGATTCTCCTCAAAATAAATGGTGGTGGATTCTGCCGAGAGCACGCGCTCAGGGCCACTACTGCTCCTACTTCACATCCAGGTTCGCCTGTTTGACGATGTCGCCCATGCGCTTTGACTCGCTCTTCCGGAACGCGTCGAGCTCGGCGCGCGAGCCGCCGACGATGTCGATGCCGAGGATTTTCAACTGTTCGGCGAATTCCGGCTCCTTCACGGCCTTCACGATTGCGGCGCTGACCCTTTCCAGCACCGCCACGGGCGTGTCCTTCGGGGCAATGACGCTGTACCAGCCGAAATTCTCAAAACCGGGAACGGTGTCGGAGATCGGCGGAACGTCGGGCAGCAGCGGCGCGCGTTTCGTGCTGGTGACACCGATCGGCCTCACGCGCCCGCCCTGAACCAGTGGCAGCGCGGCCGGAACGACCGCGAACGTGGTGTGAATCTCCTGCCCGGCGACGTCCGCGAGGGCCTGCGCGATACCTTTGTATGGAACGTGCAGCATTTGCGCGCCCGCCATGTGCAGGAAGTAGACCATGCAGAGGTGCTCGCCGCCGCCAGGGCCGGCTGAGCCGTGGTGGAGCTGCGTCTTCTTCGTGAGCTGGATCAACTCCGCGACCGATTTCACAGGCATCTGCGGATTGACGACGAGCACGTAGGGCACGGTGCCGATCAGCGCGATCGACGCGAAGTCTCTTTCGAGGTCGAACTTCAAGTCCCTGTACACCTTCGTCGCGATGAAAAGCTGCGAGGTCATCATGAGCCACGTGTAACCGTCAGCGGCAGAGCGCGCGGCGATGTCCGCGCTAATCGCGCCGGCGAGGCCCGGGCGTGCGTCCACCACGATGCGCTGGTGCAACGATTTGTAGAGCCGCTCGGACAGGACGCGGGCAATGATGTCCGGTCCCGACCCCGGCGCGCTTCCGATCACGAGCCGGATCGGGCGCTCGGGGTAGGTGGACACGGACTGCGCGGCGAGTACAGGCGTTGCGAGCGCGAGCGAAGCTACGATTGCGACCTTGCTTTTCAACATGACGCCTCCTCCTGATCGTTTTGCAGCAAGTTGACGTGTCGCGGCCAGCCTGTGGCGGTGGGCGGCGAACGATATCGTCACGGCTGTGGTCACCCGAGCCTATGGCTAGCGGTCAGCCTGAGATAGCCTCGATTGTACGGACAACTGGTTATGCAACTGCCCCTGTTTGAGCTGCCCTGGCTTAGAGGGCTGTTTTCCCCACCGAAAGGGGACCTCTAAGCCCTCGAAATTCGCCTATACAGCGACGTTGTCTCGCCCGTTCAATGCGTTGCGGTGGTCCGACCCCGCGTTGTGTAATTGGGTTCGATGGACATAGGCATCTCCATTCCTGGAGTGTACATTCTGCTCTCAATAAGTCACCACCAAGCGCTTGAGCCACTCCTCTATTACGATCTGGAGTTCACCGATCAAGGCGTTGCGCGCGGCAGATCGATCACCTGGCGATGACGATCTTCGCTTCCTTGACCACCTTCTTCCATTTATCCACGTCGCTCTTGATCCGGTCGCGGAATTCCTCCGGCGGGCCGCCGGCGGCTTCCATCCCTTCGTGCGCAAGCCACTTCTGCATCGCGTCGGTGCGCAGCACTTTCGCGACTTCCTGGTTCCATCGCATGACGATTTCCCGGGGCAGGCCCCTGGGTCCCCAGATGCCGTACCAGTGAGTCACGTCGAACCCGGGCACCGTCTCGCCGACCGCTGGCACGTCCGGCAGCGCGCGCGAGCGCTTGGGCGTGGTCAGGGCGATGGCGCGCAGCCGGCCCGCCCTCACGTGCGGGATGCTCGGGACCAGGCTGCTGAAGCTCGAGTCCACTTCCCCGCTGAGGAGGGCGGTCATGACCGGGCCGCTGCCTTTGAACGGGATGTGGGTGAACTGCACTTTCGTCTCCAGCCTGAACAACTCGCCCGCAAGGTGCCCGAGACCGCCGGTGCCGGCCGAGCCGAAGTTCATCTTGTCGGGGTTCGCCCTGGCATAAGCAATGAGTTCCTTGATCGTCTTGATCGGGACCGACGGGTGCATCGACACCAGCAGCCCGGTGGTTCCGATCAGGATGATCGGCGTGATCCCGGTCACCGAGTCGTACGGCAGGTCGTGGAGGGCGCCATTGGCACCGTAGCTGCCCGAGACCAGGATCAGCGTGTAGCCGTCGGGGTCGGCGCGCACCGTGATGCCGGCGCCTACGGTGCCGCCGCCGCCAGGCCGGTTTTCCACGACGATGGTCTGCCCGAACGTTTCGGACACCTGCGGCCCGATGATGCGCGCGAGGATGTCCGAGCCGCCGCCCGGCGCGAACGGGGTGAGCAGGCGGATCGGCTTGCTCGGATACCTGTCCTGGGCGTGCGCACCCGCCGGCGTGAACGACAGCGCGAGCGCGATCGCGGTGCAGTGAACGAGCTTGCGCGTGACACCCGCCGGAACTCGACGACGGGTACGCGAAAAATCCGGATACAGGCGTGCGGACGACCGCGGGCGCATTATGGACCTGACGTTCATGCTTGCCTCCTCAATAGTGACGGGCGACCCTGCTTGCCGCTGTTTGATGTGACGAACAGCGGCGTTTCATTCTTGTATACGGTAACCATCGCGCCTCCCAGCGGCAATGCGGTTCCTTGGTACATGAACCTGTCAGTCTACCCCTGCGCCTTTCGCCTTTCGCCTTTCGCCTTCAGGTTCCACCCTCCCCGCGATCCCCCGCGAGTTCTTGTGGCCGCAGCAGCCAGAAGGCCGCGAGCGCGAGCAGCATCAATACCGCCACCGCCAGGAACGCGGCGCCCCAGGCCGCGCGCGACATGCCACCAGCGAGGTCAAGGATGACGCCTATCATCAGTGGCCCGACGAAACCGCCCGCGTAGCCGAACGTCGAGTGCACCGCCAGCGTCGCGCCGCGGCGCGCGGGATCGGCGGTGCCGGCGGAGCCCGCCGTCAGCGACGAGGAGTCGAGCCACACGATGAACCCGTAGGCGAGCAGA
>CAZCGD010000510.1:0-9085 GCA_964498105.1 uncultured Streptomycetaceae bacterium | reverse complement strand
TCTGCTCGCCTACGGGTTCATCGTGTGGCTCGACTCCTCGTCGCTGACGGCGGGCTCCGCCGGCACCGCCGATCCCGCGCGCCGCGGCGCGACGCTGGCGGTGCACTCGACGTTCGGCTACGCGGGCGGTTTCGTCGGGCCGCTGATGATAGGCGTCATCCTTGACCTCGCTGGTGGCATGTCGCGCGCGGCCCGGGGCGCCGCGTTCCTGGCGGTGGCGGTATTGATGCTGCTCGCGCTCGCGGCCTTCTGGCTGCTGCGGCCACGGGAACTTGCGGGGGATCGCGGAGAAAGCAGATACTGAAGGCCTCTCAGGGTCGAAAGTATGGGGTCCGAAAGTGAAATCTCGGGGACGGGCTGAGCTGTTCCCTAAGGCCCAACTCCAAGGCTGGCCCACCCCGGATTGACTGTTTGCAGGATGTCCGTAAATGCGAGGTTACCTCGTATCAACATAGAAAGCTGACCATGTATCCAAATACCCTGCTTTACATCAACGGCGCCTGGGGTCCGGGCGCCTCCGGCCGTACCTTGCCCGTCGTCAACCCCGCCAACGGCAGCCAGATCGGCACGGTCGCTTACGCCGAACGCGCCGACCTCGACCGCGCGCTGGAAGCCGCGGATCGGGGCTTCAAGACCTGGCGCAAGGTCTCGGCGTTCGAGCGATCGAAGATCATGCGCAAGGCCGCGAATCTGCTTCGCGAGCGCGCCGATACGGTTGCGCCGATCCTCACCATGGAGCAGGGCAAAACGCTTGCCGAGGCCAGGGGGGAAGCGCTTGCCGGCGCAGATATCATCGACTGGTTCGCCGAGGAAGCCCGCCGCGCTTACGGACGGGTGATTCCGGCGCGCGCGGAAGGCGTCTACCAACTGGTCATCAAGGAACCGGTGGGGCCGGTGGCCGCTTTCACCCCGTGGAATTTCCCGATCAACCAGGCGGTGCGGAAACTCTCGGCCGCGCTGGCAGCCGGCTGTTCGATCATCATCAAGGCGCCGGAAGAAACGCCCGCCTCGCCCGCCGAACTCATCCGCGCCTTCGCCGACGCCGGCGTTCCCGCTGGAGTGATCAACCTCGTCTACGGGAACCCGGCGGAAATCTCGAGCTACCTCATTCCGCATCCGGTCATCCGCAAGATATCGTTCACCGGCTCGATCGTGGTGGGCAAGCAGCTCGCGGCGCTCGCCGGAAGCCACATGAAGCGCACGACCATGGAGCTCGGCGGACATTCGCCGGTGATCATTTTCGACGATAGCGATGTCGCCGCCGCGGCGAAGACGATGACATTCATGAAATACCGCAATGCCGGACAGGTATGCGTTTCGCCGACGCGCTTCCTGGTGCAGGAAGGCGTCTACGAGAGCTTCGTCGAGAAATTCGTGGCCGCCGCCAGGGCGGTCAAGGTCGGCGACGGGATGGACAAGGACACAGGTATGGGCCCGCTCGCGAATCCACGGCGACTGCGCGCAATGGAAACCCATGTCGGAGACGCGAAGAAGCACGGCGGCAAAGTGCTCGCCGGCGGCTACCCGGTTGGCGAGAAGGGCAATTTCTTCGAGCCTACGGTAATTACTGAGCTGCCGAAGGAAGCCATGGCGATGAACCAGGAGCCGTTCGGCCCCCTTGCCATTATCAACTCGTTCCGCAGCTTCGACGACGCGGTGACGGAAGCGAATCGCCTGCCGTACGGTCTTGGCGCCTACGCCTGGACGCGCTCTGCTAAAACCGCCAATGCCATCGCCGCAGCGGTCGAGACCGGCATGATGACCATCAACCACCTGGGCCTCGCGCTGCCCGAAGTGCCGTTCGGTGGCGTCAAGGATTCAGGCTACGGCTCGGAAGGCGGCAGCGAGGCGATTGAAGCGTATCTCAATCCCAAGTTCGTGTCGCAAGCAGGCTTATGAAGCTCGTAACACGGGTCAGTTCCTGACTTTTGCATCACTGGGTGCAGGGTCAAGAACTGCCCCTTATCATGCTCGAGGCGTAGCCATGTCAAATCAGCGGACAATGCTTGGCGTTGCGCTTACGCTGCTGCCGGCATTCGCGTGGATCCTGGATGCCAGCGCCCAGGAATATCCCACCCGCCCGGTACGCCTCATCGTCGCTTCGTCTCCCGGCAGCGGAGTGGATACCGTCGGGCGCATCGTCGGCCAGCGCATCGGGGACGTGATGGGAGCGCAGGTATTCGTCGACAACCGCGCCGGCGGCGGAGGCTCCATCGGGGTCCAGGCCGTCGCGAAATCGGCTCCGGACGGCTACACCCTGTTGATGGTTGCGCCGTCGTTCACCATCAATGCAAGTCTCATGCGTCCGCCGCCGTACGACGTGGTGCGGGACTTCGCGCCGGTGGGCCGCGCCACCACGGGGCAATACATCATCGTGGTGCATCCCTCACTGCCCGTCACCAGCGTCAAGGAGCTGATCGCGCTCGCGAAGTCGCGGCCCGGGCAACTCAACTTCGGCTCCGGCGGCAATGGCAACTCCACCCACCTTTGCGCCGAGTATTTCAACAGCCTCGCGAAGATCGACATGACGCACGTGCCGTACAAGGGATCGGGGCCCGCCATCGTCGATCTCATCGCCGGCCAGATTCACCTGATGTTCGCGAACATCACGGCGGGATTGCCCCAGGTCAAGGCGGGCAGGCTGCGCGCGCTCGCCACCAGCGGCGACACGCGCTCGCACGCCGCGCCCAACATACCGACGGTGGCCGAGTCCGGCATTCCAGGCTACGTCGTCACCTCGTGGTTCGGCATCATGGCCCCGGCGCGCACGCCGCAGGAGATCGTTGGCAAGCTGAGCGGTGCGCTCAACGTCGCCATGCGCGCGAAGGACTTGCTGGAGAAGCTTGCCGGGGAAGGGGCGGAACCGGCGCCGACCGGGCCCGCGGAGTTCGGACGGCTCGTTGCGAGCGAGGTCCAGACCTGGGCCAAAGTCATCAAGACCGCGGGGCTGCAGTGAGCTTCGCGCGCGGCGTCGCCAATTGAATCCGTACCACTAGTTACGCGTCGCCAAAACCGTGACAGCGCAGCGTGTGTTTCATTGTGTTAGGCACTCTTAGGAGCATCGAATGCCGACCGCCCGCATCACCGCTGACCTCGAAATGTACTACCGGATTGACGATTACACTGATCCCTGGCGCGAGCCGGAAACCATCCTGATGCTGCACGGCAATGCCGAGAGCGGCGCGGTGTGGTACGGCTGGGTGCCGCACCTCGCGCGCGACTATCGCGTCGTGCGCCCGGACATGCGCGGTTTCGGCGCTTCCACGCCGATGCCGCGCGACTATCCGTGGTCGCTCGACGGCGTGATCGACGACTTCGTCGCTCTCACGAAGACGCTCGGCGCCGAACGCTTTCACCTGGTCGGCGCGAAGATCGCCGCGACCATCGCGCGCCGCTTCGCTGCGCGTTTCCCCGGTCGAGTGCGCACGCTGACGATCGTCGGGACGCCGCCGCCACGGCGCGATCACAAGCCCGGCGTCCTCGAGTCCTGGATCGACATTTTCGAGAAGCAGGGCGTGGAGGCATGGGCGCGCGGCACCATGGCCGGGCGCCTGGGCAGCAAGTTCCCGCGGCAGGGCCTCGACTGGTGGGCGAAGCTCATGGGACGCACCCCGGTCTCGACCCAGCTCGGTTTCGTGCCGGCCATACCGCATTGGGACGTCGCGCCGGATCTGCCACGCATCGTCTGCCCGACGCTCGTCATCACCACCGAGGGCAGCGGGCTGGGCTCGGTCGAGGAAATGGCGGCGTGGCAGCGGAAGATTCCGAATTCGACGTTGCTCGTCCTGCCGGGCGACTCCTTCCACGTCGCGGCGACCGATCCCGACCGCTGCGCGCGCGAGACGCTGGCATTCATCAAGCGCTCCGGCGCGTGACGAGAACAGGTTCTGGGGTCAGTATGAGCTGGCTCCTTTGATTCCGGACATGAAATCATTCGCCCTCGGTATTGCATTGTTTCTGAGTACGTCTGTATTCGGCGCGCTTCCCGGCGTCACTGAATTCAGCGCAAGTCCTGAAAAAGTCACGGATGCTGAACTTTCGGCATTGCTGCATGCGCGCGTTGCCTCCGCTGACGTTATTGCCGTCGGAGAAAGTGTGCATGGATCTGCGGAATTCCTGAGAATCCAGACACGACTCATTCGTTACCTGGTGGTACACCACGGTATGAGGCTGATCGTCTGGGAAAATCCGACCCTGCGCAGCCTTGAATTAGGGCGATGGGTTGCGTCGTGTACGACGGTCAAGACGCCAGCACCAATAGATGTTCTGTATTGGCCCACCGCAGCGGATTTGCCTTTGTGGGATTGGGTGTGTGATTTCAATCGTTCTCACCCGGGTGATCCGATTGTATTTCGAGGCATGGATGTCTGGGATAGGCCGTGGGAGCACTTCTCGAAGATCCAGGCCTCGGGCATCCGTGTCGGCATTGATCCCCTGGTACTCAAAAGCATCAATACTTCCTGCCCAGCGCAACAATCCTCGACGTGGCCCGAGATCGAGATTATTTTTGGACAATTGCAGCGCGACGGGAAATTCCTTCCCGAAGCCGATTATGAAAAATGTCGCGCCGCTTTGACCGCTGTACTCAACACCTCAAGACAATCGGGCATGGAAAAAAAGAAGAAAAAAGATGCGGGTTCTGATGAGGCCTTCGAACTTGCGATCTCGGCCTCGACGATTCTTGGATGGCTGGGGTTTTACAACTACAACTGGTCGGACGATATCCTGAGCTGGAACGAGCGGGACCTGGCTCAAGGCAGAAACTTGATGCTGGTGATGGCAAAGCATGACGCCACGCGAGCCATCCTGTCCGCTCACACCAGTCATGTTTCACACAATCGATCGCCGGCTGACTGGTGGGGGTATGGCGATCTCAAATCCGGCGTTTTCTTTTTTACGGCATTGACCCGGAAGAAGGTCTTCAATATTGCATTAACCGCATATGATGCGACTGGAGCTCAAGGCGACTGGTCGTTTCCTGCAGCCCGCAACTCTCTGGACAAGAAACTGCATGATTCCGGACATAGTTTCTCGTTCTTCATGTCGAATGCCGCTTTCCTGTCAGACCATTCAAAATGGTGGATGCAAAATGGAAATTTTCCCGGACCTTACGAAAGCGGCGTTGAACTCGCCCCACGGGATCACTTCGATGCATTTTTCTTTTTCAAGCGGTCGCACCTCGACCAGGCCTTGCCCAACAGACCTGTTTGGCAACCGTGAGCGATGAGTGACTCAAAAACAGGTTTGAAAGAGGCCGGATCAATTCGGTCCGGCCCTTTTTTTCCAACGTTCCAGGAGCGCATTGTGATTACTGAAAACGGATTTCGCGTGGTTGTGGCCTCGTCAGTCGCGGCGGGTATAGTCGGCATCATCATCATGATGCTGTCGGAAGCATCTCTGCCGTTTGAGCTGCAAAGCTACATGTCTCGTCAATCTGATGGGGCTGTTTCAGGACAGGACATGCTGGCCTTTGTCATCTGGGTTCCAGCGATGGTCATTTCGCTGATCGCCGCCATCGGGATGTTTGTTTTCTGGCGTCCCGCCAGAGTTCTCGCACTCATCGGGACATTGCTGGCGCTGGTGGCGCTACCGTTCTCCGAACCCTTCGTGGCAACGGGACTTGCCACTCTATTCAACGAGGGATCGTCAATGCTGTGGGGGATGGTTCTGGCACTTGCCTATTGGTCGCCGCTCGCGCAGCGCTTCGCACGGAGTGGTTAAAGAAACGTGCTCTGGCCCCATTTACTCTCTTTACGCTGATGCCAGTTTATTGCGTCCCCGCTCCTTCGCCTGAAATAACGCCCGGTCGGCGGATCGAATGAGTGCCTCCGGCGTTTCTCCATGCTGCGGAAAGGCTGCCACGCCCAGTGACACGGTAATGCTCCCGAGTACTTGTCCTCGATGCTTGACCTGCAGGCGACGCACCGCATCCAGAATATTATCGGCGCGTTGCAATGCGATTGGCAATGGAGCTTCCGGGAGCAGCAGCGCAAATTCCTCTCCGCCTATGCGGCACGCTATATCGCTCCCGCGAACATGGCCCTGCAACAGGAGACCGATACGCCGCAGTATCGCATCGCCCGCTTCGTGGCCGAAGGTGTCGTTGAAGCGCTTGAAATGATCGATGTCCAGCATGAGTACCGATAGCGGACGAGTCTTGCGCGTGGCGCGAACCCCCTCGTGGACGAGATACTCTTCCAGAAAGCGCCGGTTGTACAAACCGGTCAGTGGATCACGGATGGATTGCTGACGCAGCGTATCGCGCAATTTCAGATTGGACAGCGACAGGCTGATCGCCTCGCCCAGCGCTGCGGCCAGTTGCAGTTTGGATTCCAGCACCGCACTGCCGCTGGTCATGTCGGGCATCCCCTGAAGGCGCTGCAAGCAGAGCAATCCAATCACCTCGCTGTGCGCGATGAGCGGTATGCACAGATAAGGGAGGATCGATTCCGCGGCGCCGGCGACGTGCTGACACAGCAATCCGTTCCGGGTATCAGCTATCCAATGCAATCGCGCGCGTCGCAATGCCCAGCAATCCTGCATTGCGAACTGCTTTTCCTCGGATGGAATATCGCCCCAGCCAGCAAGCCGTTCGAGATATCCGCCAGGAGAGTTGATGCGGTACAACGTTCCGATATCGGAGGGAAGCAACTGGGGAGCGAAGGAGGTAATGACAGTACAGGCCTCGTCCGAGGTCAAACAGGAGTTCAGATAATTGCTGAGCTTGCTCAGCGCAACATGGTCACGATCCCGTAGTTCCAGCGCACCCAGGCTGAGCAGCAGCGTCTCCCTGGATTGCCGCAAGCTTTCCTCAGCCTGTTTTCTCCCCCGGATATCCTGACCCAGCAAAGCAAGCGCTTCCGCACCCTGTTGGGGCAGCTGCTCGGTCCGGCCACTGGGGGCGGCATCCCCGCCTGGTGATCCCTTCTCTCCCTCTTGAAACTTCTCCATTGAACTCCCTGGCGGACCTGCCTGTTCTTGCAGTGACCGAAACGCGTCACCAGACCAGGCCGCAATCGTATACGATTTTTCGCCGTTCAGCGATGCTGGGCGAATGAAAATCATGTAGTAGATAACTCCTATGTTCGCGTTGTCTCGAGACCGCAAAGCGCCTGCCGCGACCACGGCCGGACATCGTCAGGACGCCACCAGCCAAAACCTCAGGGCGGCGGCGGTGAGGAGCCGGCGCTTCCCGCGTCCGGCAGGCGCCGCGCGGGCAAGGTGGGAGAGGCTGAGGAAGGCAGGATGAAGGGCCGGGTAGCACTAAGAGCGCCTAACACAATGAAACACACGCTGCGCTGTCACGGTTTTGGCGACGCAGGACTAGCGGCATGGTCAGGCCCCGTAACGGGCATGCACCAAGCAGGTAGCCGCGGGCCAAAACCGCGCCAGCCCAAGTGGGTTGCGGCCAGAATCGCCGCTAGCTTTGTCGCGAGGCTTGCCAATACAGCGAGTATTGGCTGCACCTCGCTTCGCGCTAGCGACGATTCTGGCTCGCACCGCACGCGCGTTTCATTATGTTAGGCGCTCTAAACGCTAGAATAGGGCCGTGCCGACGCCATTTCCGGCAGGGAGCACAGTAACTTGGCTTTTTCTAACCAAGCGAGAAGAATATGAAAACCACTTACGCAGGCGCAGCACTCGCAATTGCTCTGGCAGTCTCTCCGGCCGTTGCGCAGACCGTGAAAATCACGCCCCTTGGCTCGCACGAGGGTGAGCTTTGCGCAAACGAATTCGACGGCAAGGGAAAATGCGTTGCGGGATGTTGAGCAACAACTGCATCGAGGGGGTCGCGTGAAACTGTCTGCTGGCAACGACCATGACACCTGCCGTCCGCTGCGGCGGAGATTTGTCACCGGACTCACGGCCCTCGGCGCGAGCGCGCTGCTACCGGGGTGCCAGACGGTGGGGAAGGCGCCGGATAAATCCGCGCCGTTCCGAATCGATGTTCACCACCACCTGTCGCCGCCGGGCTTCGTCAAGGAAATCGTCGCCCGCAAGACCGGCCAGCGCCCACTGATAGGCTGGACGCCTGCCGGGTCAATCGAGGCCATGGACAAGGCCGGTATCGCCACTTCCATCACGTCGGTCAGCGAACCGGGCGTGTGGTTCGGGGACAACGCGACCGCGCGCTCCCTCGCGCGCGAGTGTAACGAGTACGGCGCGCGGATGGTTCGCGATTATCCGGGCCGCTTCGGGCTGTTCGCCTCGCTGCCGATCCCCGACGTGGAGGCGAGCCTGCGCGAGATCGAGCACTCACTGGATGTGCTCAAAGCCGATGGCATCTGCATGATGACGAGCTACGGCGGGAAATATCTCGGCGACCCGATTCTCGTGCCGGTGATGGACGAGTTGAACCGGCGCAAGGCCGTGGTATATACCCATCCCGTCAGGGCCAACTGCTGCCGGAACCTGGTCCCGGAGGTGGGGGAGAACGTCATCGAGCTTGCGACCGACACGGCCCGCACCATCACCAGCCTGCTGGTCAGCGGCACCGTTACGCGCTGCCCGGATATCCGTTTTATTTTTTCGCACGCCGGCGGCACCCTTCCGGCCCTGACGGGACGGATCATTCAACTCACGGGCACGAGAAAGGAGTTCGCGCAGCGTCTGCCAAACGGGCCGCTGGTCGAGCTGAAGAAGTTTTATTACGACACGGCAAACGCATCGAACCAGTGGGCGCTGGCCCCACTGCTGAAACTCGTTTCCGTGTCGCAGGTCGTGCTCGGCACTGATTTTCCGTTCCGCAGCCCGGAGGCCAACGTCAAGGACCTGATCGAGCTGGGTTTCAGTGCCAACGATCTGCGGGCCATTCATCGCGACAACGCGCTCGCGCTGCTGCCGCGCTTGAAAGGCTGATGGGGCCGCACAGGCTCATCGAACAGGCGTGCGTCCCGTTCGTTACTCAAGAGGAGACTATCCATGCTCTGGGCCATCTCCCGTGTAGCTGCGCCAAACTTCGCCGCCATGCGTGAAAAGTTCTTGCAGCCTCACCTCGATTATCTTCATAGCCAGAAAGGCATCATTGTCGTCTCGGGCGCGACGCTGACCGACGACGGAAAAGAGGTCATTGGCAGCCTGCTGA
>CAZCGD010000509.1:0-4187 GCA_964498105.1 uncultured Streptomycetaceae bacterium | reverse complement strand
CCGCCGGTGCCGACCCTCAGGGTCGAAGTCTCCGCCGCGATGCGCGCGAGCAGTATCTCGGGACAGGGATCGGCCAGCGCGGCGAGCGCGTGATGCTCCGCCAGCCAGTAGCGGGAGTAACCCAGCCGCTCCGCCGCCTTGGCGAGGCGGATGGTCTCGTGCACCGCCCGCGCCGGGGTGTGACCGCTGATGACAGGAGATTGATCGAGAATGCCGAGGCGCAGTGGCCGTGCCTTTTCTGCCATCTTGCGCTGGCTACCTTTCCGACCCCTTGATGAACTCGTCCAGCACCCCGCACCACGCCGCCGCGAGGTTGGCGCGGTTGTAGCCGCCGCCGCCGAAGCCCATGATGCGCCCACCGGCCATCTCGTTCGCCAGCGCGCACAGACGCTTGGCCGCGTGCGCGTGCGCGGCCGGGGTGTACTGCAGCATCGCCAGCGGATCGCCGGCGAGACTGTCGGCGCCGCACTGGAACAGGATGAACTCCGCCTTGAACTGGCGCAGGTGCGCCTCGACGCGCGGCCAGGCCTGGAGAAACTCCTTGTCTCCCATTCCCGGCAGTAGTGGGATGTTGAGCTTGGTTCCCTTCGCCGCGCCCTTGCCGGCCTCGTGCGCGTGGCCGGTGCCGGGGTAGAGCGTGCGGCCGTCCTGGTGGATATCGGCGTAGACGAGGTCCGGGTCCTCCTCGTACGGATAGTAGAGCCCGTCGCCGTGATGGACGTCGATATCCACGTAGGCGATGCGCTTCACGCCGAACTGTTTGCGCAGCGTGTCGATGACGACGCCAACGTCGTTGAACACGCAAAAACCGGCGGCGGCGCCGCGCCGCGCGTGATGCAGTCCGCCGATCGGCTGGAAGGTGCGCAGCGCGCCGCCACTCATGATGGTGTCGAGGCCGTGCAGGGCGGAACCGGCCACCGTCGCCGCCGCTTCGTAGATGCCCGGGCAGGCGGGCGTGTCGCCGTAGTCAATGGTGCCGTGCCCCTCGTCGGACTTCTCCTTGACCCACGCCACGTGCTCGGGGGTATGAAAGCGGTGCAGCTCTTCCTCGGCGGCCATGCGTGGATCGGCGAGGGCGGCGCGCTTGTCGAGCCCCCGCTTCACCGCCTCCTTCCAGAACGCATCTTGCCGGTCCGGCCCGAACGGATGCCCGTCGGGGAACCCGTACTTCCCGAGCGACTCTCCGACGTAAAGTTGCACTTCATTCTTCATCGAAATGATATTCGAGCCTTGTCATTGCGCCTTTGCGTCGAACGTGTGCATTCCTGATCGGCGTTCATCGGCGTCCATCGGCGGCTGAATTCCTTTCTCAATCAACTTTGGCCCCGGAATCCTTGACGATCTTCGCCCACTTGGCGACGTCGGCGTGCAGGAACTTCCGGAATTCCTCGGGCGTGCTGCCGACCGCCCGCGAGCCGTCCGCGGTAATGCGCTTTTGCGTATCGGGATCGTTGATGAATTTCAGGATCTCGCCGTGCAGCCGGGTGACGATCGGCTTGGGCAGTTTCGCCGGCGCCATCACGCCGTACCAGCCGACAATCTCGAATCCTTTCAGTCCCGCCTCGTCCATGGTCGGCAGCTCGGGCAGCGCCGGCACGCGCTTGAGACTTGTCACCGCCAGCGCGCGCAGCCTCCCCGACCGGATGTGCGGCTGCACCGGCTGCATGCCGACAAAGGTGTAGTGGTACTGCCCGCCGATCAGGTCCACCATCGCCGGCGCCGACCCCTTGTAGGGCACGTGCTGCGCCTTGATGCCGGCCATAGTCTTGTAGAGCTCGCCGGCGAGGTGCCCGCCGCTGCCGTTGCCGGCGGAGCCGAAGTTGAGCGGGCCCTTGTGGCTCTTCGTCCAATCCAGGAATTCGCGCAGGTTCTTGACCGGTGTCGCCGGGTTGACCGCGAGTATCAAGCCCGCTTCCGTGACCTGGGTGATCGCCGTGAAGTCGTTCACCGCGTGGTACGGGAGCTTGCCGAGCAGGCTCGCGTTCACCGTGTGCTGGTGATAGCCCATGAAGAGCGTGTAGCCGTCGGGCGCGGCCTTTGCAGCCATCTCTGCCGCGATAACGCCCGAGGCGCTTGCGCGGTTGTCCACTATGACCTGCTGCTTGAACACATCCCCTAGCCGTATGCCGATCATCCGCGCCAGGATGTCCGTCGTTCCGCCCGGCTGAGCCGGCGTGATGAAGCGGATCGGCCGCGTCGGATAGTTTTGCGCCATCACATTCTCGCCCGCTATCAGGCCCGATGGCGTGATGGAAGCAATGACGGCCGTAGTGCGCAACACTATTAACAAATGACGGGACACCCACCCCATAAGTTTGCTCCTTCCCCCGTTCGCCTATAAATACCCGTCGCACCGCATCACTAGAATAGCGATAGTTGTCCCGACCGCGCCGGTGACCGGAATTGTGTGATGTCGAGCGAGCGGTTGCGCTGACCGGCATTGTAGCCGAGCCGCACGCAGGCCTTGCGGAAGCGCTGCGCGAGCAGGTCCGCCAGCTGGCCGGTGCCGCGCATGCGGCTGCCGAACTCCGGATCATTGTCGCGCCCGCCGCGCATCGCGTGCACCCGGCTCATCACGTGCTGCGCCTTCAGGGGATAGTGCCGCTCGAGCCAGTCCTTGAACAGCTCCTTCACTTCCCACGGCAGCCGCATCAGCACGTAGCCGGCCTGCCGCGCCCCGTGCTCCCATGCCGTTTCCAGCACGGCTTCGATCTGGTGATCGTTGAGAAACGGGATCACCGGCGCCACCAGCACCCCGACCGGAACGCCGGCATCGGAGAGCGTCTTAATCGCGCGCAAGCGACGGGCGGGAGCGCTGCACCGCGGTTCCATGGTCCGCGCCAGATCGTGATCCAGATTGTTCACGGACAGAAACACGTTCACCAGGTTCTTTTGCGCCATCGGCGCCAGGATGTCGAGATCGCGCTCGACCATCGCGTTCTTGGTGACGATGCCCACCGGCTGGTTGAACTCCGCGCACACTTCGAGTACGCCACGCGTAATTTTCCATTTGAGCTCGATCGGCTGGTAGGGGTCGGTGTTGGCGCCGATCGAGATCACCTCGCAGCGGTAGCCGGGGCGCGACAGCTCCTCGCGCAGCTTTTCAGCGGCGTTGACCTTGGCGAAGAGCCGCGTCTCGAAGTCGATGCCGGGAGAAAGATTGCGGTAGGCATGCGATGGGCGAGCAAAACAATAAACACATCCATGCTCGCATCCGGCATAGGGATTGATGGACTGCGTGAACGGGATGTCGGGCGAGTCGTTGCGGGAGATGATGCTTTTCACCCGCTCCTCGGTGACGTGCGTCTTGAGCGGCGGCAGATCGTCCTCGGGCGAAGTGTTCCAGCCGTCGTCGAACGCCTCGCGCGCGACGATCTCGAAGCGTCCCTCCGGATTGATGCCCGCGCCGCGCCCCTTGCGCGGGTCGGCGTGTTTGCCGGTGAGGGTCTTCAACGGCACGCTACTCCGACATCAGCAGCTTGCGCGCCGCGGCGAGCTCTTTGAGCTTGCTCTTGCCGACCTTGGGGTAGTGGAGGTCGAGGGAAGCGAGCGCCTCGATGATGGCGGCATTGACCACCACGCGCGTGAACCACTTGTTGTTTGCCGGCACCACGTACCACGGCGCGTGCTCGGTCGCCGTTTCACGGATCAGCTCCTCGTAGGCCTCCATGTAGTCATTCCAATGGCCGCGCTCGTGCACGTCGCCCACGGAGAACTTCCAGTTCTTTTCCGGCTCGTTCAACCGTTCCATGAACCGGCGCTTCTGCTCGCTGCGCGAGACGTGAAGGAAGAACTTGCGGATCAGCACGCCGTTACGGCTGAGATAGCGCTCGAAATTGCGGATATCCTCGTAGCGCTCGTTCCAGATGTGCTTGCCCACCAGCGCGGCCGGCAGTTTCTGCTTTTCCAGCAGTTCGGGATGGACCCGCACCACCAGCACTTCCTCGTAGTAGGAGCGGTTGAAGATGCCGATGCGCCCGCGCTCGGGCAGGTGTTTCATGCAGCGCCACAGGTAGTCGTGGTCGAGGTCTTCGGACGAGGGTGCCTTGAACGAAGCGACCTGGCAGCCCTGCGGGTTGACGCCCGACAGCACGTGCTTGATGGCGCCGTCCTTCCCGGCGGCGTCCATCGCCTGGAAGATCAGCAGTACCGCCCAGCGGTCCTGCGCGTAGAGCATGTCCTGAAGC
>CAZCGD010000508.1:0-4784 GCA_964498105.1 uncultured Streptomycetaceae bacterium | reverse complement strand
GATGGCGCTCGCGCCGGGGCGTATGTCGATCACGACCGGCTGGCCCCAGGTTTCACTCATCTTCTGCCCGAGGATGCGTGCGATCGTGTCCGTTGTGCCGCCGGGATTCCAGGGCACGATCATGCGGATCGGCTTGGCGGGATAGATCTGCGCGTGCCCGGTCGACGAAACCGCGCCGACCGCGGCGAGCACGGACAACAACGCCATGGCGTATTTCATTCCATGATTCATGGTGCATCCTTAGTGGTCTGTCCCCCAACAATGTTACTCATCACTCGTCACTCGTCACTCGTCACTCATTGCCCCCTGCGGCTTTCCATCTCCTCCGCCGCGGCGATCGCGCGCGCGAGGGCGGCGGCGAGTTCCTTCGCCGATTCGAGCGTGATCTCGACGGCGGCGCGCGCCCCGGGCCCGAGGTCATGATTTACGAAATCGATCGTGATCGCCTCCTCGAGCAGCGCGTGGTGCGGGTGGTCGTAGGACACCACCGCGCTCGTAACGGGAAACCAGCCGCCCTCGCTCTTGCCCGCGCCTTCCGCCCGGACGATCTCAACAACGGATGTGCACATTTTTGGACCCCATAAATTCAAGGATGAAGGATGAACGTGGAAGGATGACCCCCACCCGTTTTACTTGGTGGTCGTTTGCGGGTCCCTCCCTTTCACTTTCGTCCGGTCGGTACAACCGAGCGGGCGCCGCGAAAGCGAGGGACTCTGAAGCACACGCGAAGCGGGGGGTCATCCTTCCACGTTCCACGTTCATCCTTGCTTTCTCATTTATTGAGACTCATCTCAAAAAATGAGAGAAGGATCAAGGCGGAAGGATGACCCCCTCCTGTCGTCGGATGTTGCGCCCGCGTCAACCATGTTCTGTCCGTGGCGTTAGTAGGGGCATATGCAAACCGCTTCGGGAACCGTTTATCCGGAAAACCTGGCAAACCGCACCAAGCGGTTTGCCGTGGAGATCGTGCGGTTCTATGTCGGGCTGCCGAAATCCGGCGTGTACTACGTTTTGGGAAGGCAATTCCTCAAATCCGGAACATCGGTCGGTGCTCACTATCGGGAAGCGCGACGCGCAAAATCGAACCCTGATTTTATTAGCAAAATGGAAGGCGCCCTCCAGGAACTCGACGAAACGGCCTACTGGCTTGAGTTGCTGCATGAGGCCGGATTGACCGATGGCGTGGAAGTGAAAAAGCTCGGAGCAGAAACGAACGAGCTGATTTCAATCTTCGTCAGCATCGTGAAGCGAGCAAAGCCCGCACCCTCGAACGCAGCATAAAATTCGCCCAGCTCCAGCGAAGCTGGGGGTCATCCTTCCACGTTCCACGTTCATCCTTTTCTCATTTTTTGAGATGCTTCTCAAAAAATGAGAACACCCTCTTCCACCCGTCGAGCGCCTGCTCCACGCGGTACATCGGCCGGTCGTAGTAGAAGAAGCCGTGGCCGGCGCCGTCGTAGCGGTGGAACTCGTACTGTTTGCCATGCTTCTTCAGCTCCGCCTCGTGCAGATTCACCTGCTCGGGGTTGGGCGCGGCGTCTTCGTTGCCGAACAGACCGAGCATCGGGCACGCGAGGTTCTTCGTGAACTCAATCGGCGCGGTGGGCATCTTGGGGGTGAGTTCCTCCTTTTTCATCACCACGCGGCCGCCCCACAGCTCGACCAACGCGTCGATGCTCTTCGTGTGGCAGGCGTAGAGGAAAGCGAGCCGGCCTCCCGAGCACGAGCCGATGACGCCGACCTTGCCGTTCAGCCACGGCTGGGCGCGGAGCCACTTCACCGCGCCTTCGGAGTCGCCGATCGCCTGCGCGTCGGGAATGCCGCCCTCGGCGCGCACCTTCGCCGCGACGTCGTCCGACTTGCCCTCTCCGGCCCGCTGGAAGAGGTTGTGGCTGATCGCCGCGTAGCCGTGGTGGGCGAACTTGCGGGTCGTCTCGCAGTACCACTCGTCCCAGCCCGGGTTGTGATGAATCAGGCAAATGCCCGGAAACGGGCCCTTGCCGAGAGGCCGTGCGACATACGCCGAAATCTTGTCGCCGTTATGACCGGCAATTGAGATGGTTTCCACATTCATGCCTTCGTATGCCATGGGAGCTCCTCCTGTTACTGTTTGTGCCAAGTGGGGTGATGGCGGGGAATCATACCTGAGTGACGCATGATGCTAAGGATGAACGTGGAACGTGGAAGGATGACCTGCGCGTTTTACGCGCCAAAAGCAGGTCCCGACCTCTCGTTGCCTTCGGTCGGCAATCCGGCCGGACGGTAGTGGAAGGCCGGAACTTTTCAGCTATCACCCGCAGGGTGAAGGTCATCCTTCCACGTTCCACGTTCATCCTTGCCTTACCGGGTCATCCTTCCGCCTTCTGCCTTCCTCCCTAACTTTTCCGCACTTCTCCCTTCTCGATCAGCCGCGCGAGATCGTCCGCGCCGCCGACCAGCACGCCCTTCACGAACACCATGGGAAACGTGGGCCAGCCGGTCCACATCTTCAGCGCAAGGCGGCGGCGCCACTCACCCAGGTAGCTGCCGTATTCGAGATACTTATATGGTATGCCGGCCGCATCGAGGAGCTTCCTCGCCTTCTTCGGAGCCGGATTCTGCCGCATGCCCACGACGACGATCCCGTTCGCCGCCACGGCCGCCCGCACTTCCTTCACGATGTCCGAGCGGTAGTTCGCGATCTTTTCACGCACGGCGGGGTGAATCTGCGCTTCGCCGAGGATAGTGCGGGGCATGGGTGCTCCTCAAAAAAGGGGACAGCTCAGTCGTTCTTACTCCAATTTTCGCAGGCGGGGAACCAGCAGGACAATGGCCAGCATGATGAACAGGGCACTCGCGGCATAAGCGCCCTGGGCCAACGGCGCGCCAAAGCGCTCCGCTACCGCCCCTGCCAGGACATTGCCTAACGGCAGGGCAATCACCACGCCGGTGCGCAGTCCCATCACCCGGCCACGCATGGGCGGCGTCGTATTGCTCAATATCAGCGTGGCGATCACCGTCCAGGCGATCGCCTGGGTAAGCCCGGCCAGGAACACGAGCGCCAGCGAAAAGTAATACCACGTGGACACGGCAAACAGCAGCAGCGAGGCCGGCCACGCGAGACTGCTCCACACCACCAGCTTGCCCTTGCCGCCGACATTGCCCAGGGAGACGAACCACAACCCGGCGACGAGCGCCCCGAAGCCCGCCATGGCCGTGAGCATGCCGTAGCCCGCCGGCCCCGCATCCAGGACGTAACGGGCAAACAGCGGAAGAAACGCATAGCGGTATGGGGCGACGAGCAGGTTCAGGAGAAATGCAATCAGCAGCAACATGAGCACGGTCTGGTTGCTCCAGGCGTATCTCAAACCGCCCAACAAGCTTTTGCCTGGGGATTCGTGAACCGGCTGAGTGGCGTGCTTCGCGCTCTGCATCCGGAGCAGCAACACCACGTCCATGAGAAAGAAACCGGCTATCAGGCCATAGGCGCCGCCCAAGCCCAGCACCGGAATCAGCAGTCCGCCCAACGCCGGCCCAACGACCACCGTAATCTCCACGGCTACTGAATTCAGCGCGATCGCGTTGGTCAAGTCTTCCTTGTCCACCAGGTCCGCCACGAGGGCCTGGCGGGCAGGATTGTCCATGGCCCAGGTCAGGCTGCTCACCAGGGCGAGCGCGATGACATGCCACAGGACCAGCCAGCCGGAAACAAAAAGCAGCAGCATGGTGACCGATACCGCCAGGTTCACCCCCGCCGCGGCGATCAGGAGCAGGCGCCGGTCCATCCGGTCTGCGACCACGCCCATGAACGGCGCCGCGATATACCCGGCCATCTTGCTGGCGGCCACGATACCCACCATCAAGGGAGAATCCGTCAGCTCCAGAGTCAGCCAGCCAATCACCACGACATCCGCCCACCGGCCGGTGGAGGAAAAAAGAGTGTCCATCCACAGCAGGCGGAACCCACGATGGCGGAGAGCAGTAAGCTGGGGCATCCGGCTCATGCAGAGAAGGCCACAAAAAATGGGGCCGGGCTGACCCCACGTACACCCCATCAATTAGGATTCGAACTGGATCCGACCTACCTTCAAAAAATCCGGCTAACCACCCACCGCGGCTTTGCCTTGGGCAACGATCGCTTCAAAGCTTAGATCGCCGAGATGCTCGGCCGTCGCGTCGAGCGGTTGCGCGACCGCGACTCGCAGCGGTTTTCTTCTTAAGGGACAGACCACTAAGACAGATATCCCTCCCGATCAATCAGTTAACTTCCTTAGAGCGCCTAACAAAATGACCGGCCCTGCTTTACTCCCCTCCTTTTCAAGAGTGAGCCGGGACACTCCCCTCCTGCCTGAGGAGGGGTGTCACGAAGTGACGGGGTGGTGGGAGCGAACATGGGTATACCGCGCCTGGAAGGCGCGATTGGCGCCTCGCACGTTCGAGCCGGTGAACGCCGGACGCAACCACCCCCACCCTCTGTTCCCTCCCCCTGAGAGGGAGGGACGAAGTACAGCGCTGCGCACAATTGAGGATGGCAGCGCGGCGGGCCCGGGCGGGGTGGATGCGAAAAGACTCCAATAAAAGGAAAACCAGGGACAGACCACGTTTTCCAACTCAGACTCGGGCCTGCTGATTTCATCAGCCGGAAATGGTGGTCTGTCCCCGATGATTATCTCCTACAGCTTGATATTGGCGGCCTGGACCACTTTCTTCCACTTCGCGATGTCCTGCGTGAGGACTTGGCGCAGTTGCGCCTGCGTGCCGCCGACTACATCCAGGCCGATCGAGTCCATGCGCGCCTTCACGTC
>CAZCGD010000507.1:0-15930 GCA_964498105.1 uncultured Streptomycetaceae bacterium | reverse complement strand
GGTGGCGCTGATCCAGCCGATTGCGATGGAAGAGGGCGTGCGCTTCGCCATCCGCGAGGGCGGCAAGACGGTCGGCGCCGGCGTCGTCGCCAAAGTCATTGAATAACGCGTTCCGGGTTAACAACTCGAAACACCGAACACGAAACCGAATCATAGGCCAGTAGCTCAATTGGCAGAGCGTCGGTCTCCAAAACCGAAGGTTGGGGGTTCGAGACCCTCCTGGCCTGCCAACCGCTGGCGCGGAATGATGAGTTATGAGTGCTGAATTTTGAGTTGAACGTAGCCATTCAACACTCAACATTCAACACTCCGAAGGAAAGATGCTGGACAAGATCAAAATCGCCGCGGCACTGCTGCTGGTGGCGGCAGGGGTGACGGGCTTCTACCTCCTGGACCAGCGCCCGATGATTCTCCGGGTTGCCGCGGTGCTGGCGGGCCTGGCGACTGCGGCGGCGGTGTTCTGGATGTCGGCGCCGGGCAAGCTGTTCCACGTGTTTGCCCAGGAGTCGGTAGCTGAAACGAGGAAGGTGGTATGGCCGACGCGCAAGGAAACGTTGCAAACCACCGGCATCGTGTTTGCCTTCATGGTGGTAATGGCGCTGTTTCTCTGGTTGGTTGACGCGAGCTTGCTATGGATAGTCAAGAAGCTGTTAGGGCAGAGTTGATGAGCAAGAAATGGTATGTCGTGCACGCCTACTCGGGCTTCGAGAAGAGCGTGCAGCGCGCGCTGCAGGACCGCATCCGCCGTGCCGGTATGGAGGGCAAGTTCGGCCAGATTCTGGTGCCGGTCGAGGAAGTGGTGGAGATGAAGAGCGGCCAGAAGGCGATCAGCGAGCGCAAGTTCTTCCCTGGCTACGTGCTGGTGGAGATGGAGATGACCGACGATACCTGGCACCTGGTGAAGAACACCGCCAAGGTGACCGGCTTCGTGGGCGGCACGGCAACCAAGCCCACCCCGATCTCGGAGAAAGAGGTGCAGAACATCCTGCACCAGATCCAGGAAGGCGTGGAGAAGCCGCGGCCGAAGGTGCTGTTCGAGGTGGGCGAGGCGGTGCGGGTCAAGGACGGCCCGTTCGCGGACTTCCACGGCAACGTGGAGGACGTGAATTACGACAAGAGCAAGCTGCGCGTGTCGGTGACGATTTTCGGCCGTTCCACTCCGGTGGAACTCGAGTTCAGCCAGGTCGAGAAGGCGTAGGTGGTTGTAGACGGTGTTCGGCGGGTCGAGTTACGACCCACGAATCACGATTCACGGATTATGGTGGGGAGGGCGCTTTGGGCGTCCGCTAGCACCCACAGGAGAGCAACATGGCGAAAAAAGTAGTCGGACTCATCAAACTGCAAGTGCCGGCGGGCAAGGCAAATCCCAGCCCGCCCATCGGGCCGGCGCTGGGCCAGCGCGGCTTGAACATCATGGAGTTCTGCAAGGCCTTTAACGCCCAGACGCAGAAGATGGAGCCGGGTCTGCCGGTGCCGGTGGTGATCACCGCCTACCAGGACAAGAGCTTCACCTTCATTATGAAGACGCCGCCGGCAAGCGTCCTCATCAGGAAGGCGGCGAAGATCGAGAAAGGCAGCGCCCGTCCCAATACCGACAAGGTCGGCAAGATAACGCGTGCCCAGGCCGAGGATATCGCCAAGGCGAAAATGCCCGATCTCACGGCGGCCGATCTCGAGGCCGCGGTGCGCACCATCGCCGGCAGCGCCCGCAGCATGGGCGTGGATGTGGAGGGCCTGTAAATGGCTTCCAAGCGCTATAGCGCCATGCGCGCCAGGATCGACCGCGACAAGACCTACGCGGTTCATGAAGCGCTCAAGTTCGTGAAAGAAGGCGCCACCGCGAAGTTCAACGAATCGGTGGACGTTTCGATCAACCTCGGCATCGACGCTTCGAAATCGGACCAGACCGTGCGCGGTTCGATCGTGCTGCCGCAGGGCACCGGAAAGAGCGTGCGCGTCGCGGTGTTTGCGCAGGGCGACAAAGCACAGCAGGCCAAGGATGCCGGCGCCGACATCGTGGGTTTCGAGGATCTCGCCAACGACATCAAGGGCGGCAAGATAGATTTCGACGTGGTCATCGCCACGCCCGACGCCATGCGCGTGGTGGGGCAGTTGGGCCAGGTCCTCGGCCCGCGCGGCCTCATGCCGAACCCCAAGGTGGGGACGGTCACGCCAGACGTGGCCGCCGCGATCAAGAACGCGCGCGCCGGCCAGATTCAGTATCGCGCCGACAAGGCCGGCATCGTCCAGTGCACCATCGGCCGCGCCTCTTTCACGGTGGACGCGCTGGCGCAGAATCTGAAGGCCCTGGTTGACGCAGTAAACAAGTCCAGGCCTACCGGCGTGAAGGGGATCTTCCTGAAGAAGGTCTCGGTGTCGAGCACGATGGGCGTGGGCGTGCGCGTGGACCAGGCGAGTTTGCAGAATTGAGGTCGTGGACCCCGGATCGAGGTCCGGGGCAGAACTTTGGGCCGCGGGCGGGGCATTGCCGGCGGGTTGTCAAAGACCGTTGGGACGAATCGAGCGAGGCGTGAGGTGCAAGGAGTGAGGCGGCAGGAACGCAACACTTCAAACGCGCGTCGAGCTCAAGGAGTTTAATCAGTCAGCGCAGGTGGCAAGGTTTCGAGCCATGGTGAGAGGGAACTACGCGCCTCACCCCGTGCTCCTGACCCCGCACCGGCGAACGCCCAACGCAGACGGCGCACCCGAAACAGGTTTTGTGTCTGACTCCTGAACTATGGTCGCCGGTAGGGGAACGATGAATACGGAACGCGGAACGATGAACGGAATTTTGCGGGGCTGGTTTTTCGTTCATGATCAACGTTCATCACTCATCGTTCATTTTTTAACGATTTACGGAGGCCGACCTTGAGTCTGAATCTGGAGCAGAAGCAGGCGGTGGTAGCCGAGGTGAGCGCCCAGCTCTCCAAGGCGCAGGCCGTGATACTGGCCGAATACCGCAGCATCCCGGTACGGGATATGACCGAGCTTCGCAAGAGGGCGCGTGGCGCAGGCGTCTACCTGCGAGTGCTGAAGAACACCTTGGCACGCCGCGCGGTCGCGGATACGCCGTTCAAGGGGCTCAGTGCAAAGATGGTCGGGCCCCTTGCCTACGGCATCTCCAGCGATCCGGTGGCGGCGGCAAAAGTGCTGCACGAGTTCGCCAGGGACCACGAGAAGTTCGTGATCAGGGCCGGCGCCATGCCGAACGTGATGATGTCGGCGCGGGAAGTGGGGGACCTGGCGAAGTTGCCGGGCCGCCAGGAACTGCTCACGAAGCTGGTGGCGACGATGCAGGCCCCCATCGCGAAGTTGGTCCGCACCTTGAACGAGGTGCCGGGCAGGTTCGTGCGGACGCTGGCGGCGGTCAGGGACCACAAGCAGCAGCAGGCGGCCTAGCTAGGGCCCGGCTGCACTGAATACGGATAACACAACCACAGATCTGACAGGAGCAAGTGACATGGCTATTGCCAAAGCAGAAATACTCGACACAATCGCAAACATGACGGTGCTGGAACTCTCCCAGCTCATCAAAGAGATGGAAGACAAGTTCGGCGTTTCCGCTGCCGCGGCGACCGTCGCGGCGACGGCCCCGGGTGGCGGCGGCGCCGCCGCCGGCGCGGCTGAGGAAAAGACCGAGTTCACGGTGAACCTCACCACCGTGGGGGCCAGCAAGGTCAACGTCATCAAGGTGGTGCGCGCGGTGACCGGGCTCGGCCTCAAGGAAGCCAAGGACCTGGTGGACGGCGCTCCCAAGTCGGTCAAGGAAGGGATTTCCAAGGCCGACGCGGAGAGCCTGCTCAAGCAACTCGTTGAAGCCGGCGCTACCGGCGAAATCAAGTAATCGCGTGCGGAGCCTCGGGCTGGCGGGAGTCCGCCAGCCCGGATCCTTTTTTTGAACAGGCCGCAATTTATCTGCACCCCGGGGGCGCCCTGCCCCGCGGGGCGCCTTGCCGCCCCTGTTGTTTGCAGCGTGACACTTTCCTGGAGCTGACATGGCGTACTCCTTTACCGAGAAGAAGCGCATCCGCAAGAGCTTTGCCAAGCGCGAGGTGGTGTTGGCAGTGCCGTTTCTGCTGGCAACGCAGATCGACTCCTTTACCGCGTTCCTGCAGGCATCCGTGGCGCCGGAGCAGCGCAAGGGTGAAGGTCTGCAGGCTGCGTTCAAGAGCATCTTCCCGATCGAGAGCCACTCCAAGAACGCGCGCCTGGAGTTTGTGAGCTTCATGCTCGGCGAACCGCCATTCGACGTGAAGGAGTGCCAGCAGCGCGGACTGACCTACGCTGCCCCGCTGCGCGCCAAGGTGCGCCTGGTCATCATGGACAAGGACACCCCCAAGCCCACGCCGAAAGAGGTGAAGGAGCAGGAGGTGTACATGGGCGAGATCCCGCTCATGACCATGACCGGCTCGTTCGTGATCAACGGCACCGAGCGCGTAATCGTGTCACAGCTGCACCGCTCGCCCGGGGTGTTCTTCGAGCATGACCGCGGCAAGACGCATTCGTCCGGCAAGCTGCTGTTCTCGGCGCGCGTGATTCCGTATCGCGGCTCCTGGCTCGATTTCGAGTACGATCCCAAGGATTACCTGTACTTCCGCGTCGATCGCCGCCGCAAGATGCCGGTGACGATCCTGTTGAAGGCCCTGGGCCATACTCCGGAGAAGGTCCTCGCCGAATTCTTCGTGTTCGACACCTTCCATCTCGGCAAGGACGGCGCCGAATTCGAGCTGGTGGCCGAGCGCATGCGCGGCGAGATCGCGCGCTTCGACATCACCACCAAGGGCGGCAAGGCCATCGTCGCCAAGGACAAGCGCATCACGGTCAAGCACGTGCGCGAGATGGAGCAGGCCGGATTGCACCGCGTCGCCGTGCCGGAGGAGTTCCTGATCGGGCGCGTGCTGGCGCAAAACGTCGTGGACAAGGGCACCGGCGAGATTCTGGCCAGCGCCAACGACGAGATTACGGAGGAGCTCCTCGCCAAGCTTAAGGAAGGCGGGGTCAGTAAGTTCCAGACTATCTACACCAACGATCTCGATCAGGGCCCGTACATCTCGCAGACCCTGCGCATCGACGAGACCGCCGACCAGCTGGCGGCGCAGGTCGCGATCTACCGCATGATGAGGCCCGGCGAGCCGCCAACGGAAGAAGCGGTGAAGACGCTGTTCCATCGCCTGTTCTTCGCCGAGGAAACCTACGACCTGTCCAAGGTCGGCCGCATGAAGTTCAACCGGCGCGTTGCGCGCAGCGAACTGGTCGGCTCGGGCACGCTGTCCGCCGCCGACATCGTTGCCGTGATCAAGATCCTGGTGGACCTGCGCAACGGCAAGGGCGAGATCGACGACATCGACCACCTCGGCAACCGCCGCGTCCGGTCGGTGGGCGAACTCGCCGAGAACCAGTTCCGCGCCGGCCTGGTGCGGGTCGAGCGCGCGGTGAAGGAGCGGCTGTCGCAAGCCGAGTCCGAGAACCTGATGCCGCACGACCTGATCAACGCCAAGCCGGTGTCGGCCGCGATCCGCGAGTTCTTTGGCTCCTCGCAACTCTCGCAGTTCATGGACCAGACCAACCCGCTGTCGGAGATCACCCACAAGCGGCGCGTTTCCGCCCTGGGACCGGGCGGGCTGACCCGCGAGCGCGCTGGTTTCGAGGTGCGCGACGTGCATCCCACGCACTACGGCCGGGTATGCCCGATCGAGACCCCGGAAGGCCCGAACATCGGCCTCATCAACTCGCTCGCGATCTACGCCCGCACCAATGAGTACGGTTTCCTCGAGACGCCGTACCGGAAGGTGAAGGACGGCAAGGTGGCCAACGACATCCACTACCTGTCGGCGATCGAAGAGGGGCAGTACATGATCGCACAGGCGAACGCAGCGCTCGACAAGCATGGCAAGTTCACCGACGAGCTGGTCTCGTGTCGCAACCGCAACGAGTTCACGCTGTCCGCGCCGGACCGCATCGAGTACATGGACGTGGCGCCGGCGCAGGCGGTATCGGTCGCGGCCTCGCTCATCCCGTTCCTCGAGCACGATGACGCCAACCGCGCGCTGATGGGCTCCAACATGCAGCGCCAGGCGGTGCCGTGCCTGCGGCCGGAAAAGCCCCTGGTGGGCACGGGCCTCGAACGCACCGTGGCGGTGGATTCGGGCACCGCGGTGCAGGCGCGCCGCGGCGGCATCGTGGACTACGTCGATGCCGCGCGGATCGTGGTGCGGGTGAACGACGAAGAAACCGCGCCGGGTGAAGTGGGCGTGGACATCTACAACCTGGTCAAGTACCAGCGCTCCAACCAGAACACCAACATCAACCAGCGGCCGCTGGTCAAGGTGAGCGACCGCATTGCCAAGGGCGACGTGGTGGCCGATGGCGCCTCGACCGACATGGGCGAGCTCGCGCTCGGCCAGAACATGCTGGTCTCGTTCATGCCGTGGAATGGCTACAACTTCGAGGATTCGATCCTCATCTCCGAGCGCGTCGTGGCCGACGAGCGCTTTACGTCCATTCACATCGAGGAATTGTCGGTGGTGGCGCGCGACACTAAGTTGGGGCCGGAGGAAATCACGCGCGATATCTCCAACCTTTCCGAGAACCAGCTCGCCAACCTCGACGAGTCGGGAATCATCGCCATCGGCGCGGAGGTGGAGGCCAGCGACGTGCTGGTCGGCAAGGTCACGCCGAAGGGCGAAACGCAGCTGACCCCCGAAGAGAAGCTGCTGCGGGCGATCTTCGGCGAGAAGGCGTCCGACGTAAAGGACACCAGCCTGCGCGTGCCGTCCGGCATGTCGGGCACCGTTATTGACGTGCAGGTCTTTACCCGCGAAGGCATCGATCGCGACAAGCGCGCGCAGCAGATCATCGATGACGAGTTGAAGCGCTACAAGAAGGATCTCGCGGATCAGCTGCGCATCGTCGAGAACGACGCATTCGAGCGCCTCGAGCGGCTGCTGATCGGCAAGACCGCGAATGGCGGCCCGAAGAAGCTCGCCAAGGGCGCCAAGATCACCAAGGCGTACCTCACCGAAGTCGAGCGCCACGGCTGGTTCGATATCCGCGTGGCGAATGACAAGATCGCGGAGCAGCTGGAAAGCATCAAGGAGAGCCTGGCGCAGACCAAGTCGCTGTTCGACAAGGCCTATGAAGAGAAGAAGAAGAAGCTTACCCAGGGCGACGAGCTGCCGCCGGGCGTGCAGAAGATGGTCAAGGTCTATCTCGCGGTGAAGCGCCGGCTGCAGCCGGGCGACAAGATGGCGGGACGCCACGGCAACAAGGGCGTCATCTCCAAGATCACCCCGGTGGAGGACATGCCGTACATGGCGGATGGCACCCCCGTCGACATCGTGCTGAACCCGCTCGGCGTGCCCTCGCGCATGAACGTCGGGCAGATCCTCGAGACCCATCTCGGCTGGGCGGCGAAAGGCATCGGGTTGAAGATCGGCGAGTTGCTCAAGGCGCAGGCGAAGGCTGCTGAAGTGCGCAAGCTTCTCAACAAGGTCTACTCGTGCGGCACGCAGCCGGAGGACATCGATTCACTGGGCGACGAGGATATCATGTGCCTCGCCGAAAACCTGAAGGGCGGCGTGCCGTTCGCGACTCCGGTGTTCGATGGCGCCACCGAGAAGGAGATCAAGGAGATGCTCGATCTGGCGGGAATGCCGCGCTCCGGCCAGGTCACCCTTCACGACGGCCGCACCGGCGATCGGTTCGAGCGGCCGGTGACGGTGGGTTACATGCACATGCTGAAGCTCCATCACCTGGTGGACGACAAGATGCACGCCCGCTCGACCGGCCCGTACTCGCTGGTCACGCAACAGCCGCTCGGTGGCAAGGCGCAGTTCGGCGGGCAGCGTTTCGGCGAGATGGAGGTGTGGGCGCTGGAGGCCTACGGCGCGGCCTACACGCTGCAGGAGATGCTGACGGTCAAGTCCGACGATACGGAAGGACGGCGCAAGGTCTACGAGTCCATCGTCAAGGGCGACCACCGCATCGAGGCCGGCATGCCGGAATCGTTCAACGTGCTGGTCAAGGAAATCCGCTCGCTGGCGATCGACATCGACCTCGATCACAACCGTTATTGATTCAGTGAGGCGTAGGGCAGCAACCAGACCAACCCGTTGTCTCGCTTAACAAGGAACGCGAAATGAAAGCTCTGCTCGATTTGTTCAAGCAGGTTACGCAGGAAGAAGAGTTCGACGCGATCAAGATCGGCCTTGCTTCCCCCGAGAAGATCCGCTCGTGGTCGTACGGCGAGGTGAAGAAGCCGGAGACCATCAACTACCGCACCTTCAAGCCGGAGCGGGATGGCCTGTTCTGCGCCAAGATCTTCGGGCCGGTCAAGGACTACGAGTGCTTGTGCGGCAAGTACAAGCGGCTGAAGCACCGTGGCGTGATCTGCGAGAAGTGCGGCGTGGAAGTGACACTGTCCAAGGTCCGCCGCGAGCGCATGGGCCACATCGAGCTCGCAAGCCCGGTCGCCCACATCTGGTTCCTGAAAAGCCTGCCCTCGCGCATGGGCATGGTGCTCGACATGACGCTGCGCGACATCGAGCGCGCCCTCTATTTCGAAGCCTATGTCGTGATCGACCCGGGCATGACGCCGCTGAAGCGCGCCCAGCTGATGACCGAGGACGACTACCTCGCCAAGGTCGAGGAATTCGGCGACGACTTCACCGCCATGATGGGGGCGGAAGGCGTGCGCGAGCTGCTGCGCAGCATCGACCTGCGGCGCGAGATCGACACCCTGCGCGATGAGCTCGCG
The DNA here is from genome assembly GCA_964498105.1 of uncultured Streptomycetaceae bacterium. GTDB lineage: Bacteria > Pseudomonadota > Gammaproteobacteria > Burkholderiales > SG8-41 > SG8-41. The sequence continues at coordinate 7,175 of CAZCGD010000507.1, read as the reverse complement.
GCGACCAGCTCGGACACCAAGATCAAGAAGATCGCCAAGCGGCTGAAGGTGATGGAGGCTTTCCACAAATCCGGCATCAAGCCGGAATGGATGATTCTCGAGGTGCTGCCGGTACTGCCGCCGGAACTGAGGCCGTTGGTGCCGCTCGACGGCGGGCGCTTCGCCACGTCGGACCTGAACGACCTCTACCGCCGCGTGATCAACCGCAACAACCGGTTGAAGCGCCTGCTCGAGTTGAAAGCGCCCGAGATCATCGTGAGGAACGAGAAGCGCATGCTGCAGGAAGCGGTGGATTCGCTGCTCGACAACGGCCGCCGCGGCAAGGCCATGACCGGCGCCAACAAGCGGCCGCTCAAGTCGCTCGCCGACATGATCAAGGGCAAAAGCGGCCGCTTCCGCCAGAACCTGCTCGGGAAACGCGTGGACTACTCCGGCCGCTCGGTGATCGTCGTCGGCCCGCAGTTGAAGCTGCACCAGTGCGGGCTGCCCAAGCTGATGGCGCTGGAGTTGTTCAAGCCCTACATCTTCCACAAGCTGGAAGTCATGGGGCTTGCCACCACCATCAAGGCCGCCAAGCGCATGGTCGAGGACCAGGAAGCCATCGTGTGGGACATCCTGGAGGAAGTGATCCGCGAACATCCGGTGCTGCTGAACCGCGCGCCGACGCTGCATCGCCTCGGCATCCAGGCTTTCGAGCCGGTGCTGATCGAGGGCAAGGCGATCCAGCTGCATCCGCTGGTGTGCGCGGCGTTCAACGCCGACTTCGACGGCGACCAGATGGCGGTGCACATACCGCTTTCCCTGGAGGCCCAGATGGAGGCGCGCACGCTGATGCTTTCCTCCAACAACATCCTCTCGCCCGCGAACGGCGAGCCGATCATCGTGCCCTCGCAGGACATCGTGCTCGGCCTCTACTACGCCACCCGCGAGAAAGTGGGTGCGCGCGGCGAAGGTTCGATTTTCATCAATCTCGCCGAGGCGTCGCGCGCTTATGAGACCGGCGAAGTGGAGATCAATGCCCGCGTAACGGTCCGCATCAAGGAAGTCGATATCGACGCGGATGGGGAGAAGCGCGAGAAGCTCGTGCGCCACGGAACTACCGTCGGGCGCGCGCTGATCTCCGAAATCCTGCCGGCGGGTCTGCCGTTCGAACTGATCAACAAGCCGTTGAAGAAGAAGGAAATATCGCGGCTCATCAACGCCAGCTTCCGCCGCTGCGGCCTGCGCGAGACAGTGATTTTCGCCGACAAGCTGATGTATACCGGCTTTTCCATGGCCACCAAGGCGGGTCTGTCCATCGCGATCGACGACATGCTGATTCCGTTGCAGAAAAACGAGATCATCGCGGACGCCGAGAAGGAAGTGCAGGAGATCGAGAAGCAGTACACCTCGGGCCTGGTGACCCAGGGCGAGCGTTACAACAAGGTGGTGGACATCTGGGGCCGCGCCGGTGACCTGGTCGCGAAGGCGATGATGGAGCAGCTCGGCGTCGAGCCGGTGATGGACTGGGACGCCAAGAAGCACGAAATGGTCCAGCGCAAGGACAAGAAGGGCGCGCCGGTGATGCAGGAATCCTTGAACTCCATCTACATGATGGCGGATTCCGGCGCGCGCGGTTCCGCGGCGCAGATCAGGCAGCTTGCCGGCATGCGCGGACTGATGGCAAAACCGGATGGCTCGATCATCGAGACGCCGATTACCGCCAATTTCCGCGAAGGCCTGAACGTGCTGCAGTATTTCATTTCCACGCACGGGGCGCGCAAAGGTCTGGCGGATACGGCGTTGAAGACCGCGAATTCAGGCTATCTCACCCGGCGCCTGGTGGATGTGACGCAGGACCTCGTTGTCACCGAGGATGACTGCGGCACCGCCCAGGGCGTCTCGATGAAGGCGCTGGTAGAGGGCGGTGAAGTGGTCGAGAGCCTGCGCGAGCGCATACTCGGCCGCGTCTGCGCTGCCGACGTCGTCAATCCCGAAAGCGGCAAGGTCATGTGCTCCGTCAACACGTTGCTCGATGAGGACGCGGTTGAAGCGATCGAGGCCGCCGGCATAGACGAGGTCAAAGTCCGCACGCCGTTGACCTGCGACACCCGCTTCGGGTTGTGCGCCAAGTGCTACGGGCGCGATCTCGGCCGCGGCACGCCGATCAACGTCGGCGAAGCTGTCGGCGTCATTGCGGCGCAGTCGATCGGCGAGCCGGGCACCCAGCTCACCATGCGCACCTTCCATATCGGCGGCGCGGCATCCCGTACTGCGGTGGTGAGCCAGGTCGACAGCAAGTCGAACGGCGTCGTGCGCTACAGCGCCGGCATGCGTTACGTCACCAATGCGCGCGGCGAACTGGTGGTGATCTCGCGCAACGGCGAAGTGGTGATACACGACGACAGCGGCCGCGAGCGCGAGCGCCACAAGGTGCCGTACGGCGCCACTCTGCTCGCGCGCGATAGCGAGACCGTCAAGGCCGGACACGTGCTCGCGACATGGGATCCGCACACGCGCCCGATCATCACCGAGTATGCCGGCCGCATCAGGTTCGAGAACGTCGAGGAAGGCGCGACCGTCGCCAGGCAGATCGACGAGGTGACCGGGTTGTCCACGCTGGTGGTGGTCGATCCGAAGCGCCGCGCCGGCGTGCAGGCGCGGGGCGTGCGCCCGCAGGTGAAGCTGCTCGACAACACCGGCCACGAGATCAAGATGGCGGGCTCGGACCAGCCGGTCAATATTACGTTCCAGATCGGTTGCATCATCACCGTGCGCGACGGCCAGGAAGTGGGTGTGGGCGAAGTGCTCGCGCGCATTCCGCAGGAAACATCGAAGACGCGTGACATCACGGGCGGCCTGCCGCGCGTGGCGGAGCTGTTCGAGGCGCGTTCGCCGAAGGACGCCGGCATGCTGGCGGAAATCACCGGGACGGTGTCGTTCGGCAAGGACACCAAGGGCAAGCAGCGCCTGGTGATCACCGACCTCGACGGCACGGCGCACGAGTTCCTGATCGCCAAGGACAAGCACGTGATGGCGCACGACGGCCAGGTGGTAAACAAGGGCGAGACCATCGTTGACGGTCCGGCGGACCCGCACGATATCCTGCGGCTGCTCGGCGTGGAAGCGCTGGCGCGCTACATCTGCAACGAGGTGCAGGACGTCTACCGCCTGCAGGGCGTGAAGATCAATGACAAGCACATTGAAGTGATCGTGCGGCAGATGCTGCGCCGCGTGCAGATCGTTGAACCCGGTGACACCCGCTTCATCACCGGCGAGCAGGTCGAGCGCGCCGAGGTGCTGGAGGAAAACGAGAAGGTCGAGAAGGCGGGCAAGAAGCCGGCGATCTACGAGTACATGCTGCTCGGCATCACCAAGGCTTCGCTCTCCACGGATTCGTTCATCTCTGCGGCTTCCTTCCAGGAAACCACGCGCGTGCTGACCGAAGCCGCAATCATGGGCAAGCGCGACGAGCTGCGCGGCCTCAAGGAGAACGTTATCGTCGGTCGTTTGATACCGGCCGGCACCGGACTTGCCTTCCACCGGGTCCGCCGGCGGCAGGCGACGGCGCCGGAGGTCGGCGAGAGCCTGGTGCCGGTGGAAGAAACAGCCGCGGGCGCTGAAAGTCAGGAGCAGGTTGCTTGACGCGAGTGCTGTAACTCCTTAAAATGCACAGTCTTTTTACCCGGGGGCCCCCCAAATACGGGGCGCCGGGCGAAAAACGAAGGATCCGACCGGGACGGTGGCAACGCCGTCCCCGCTTTTTTGGTACTTTGGAAAACGGTGTGCCGCCCGCCATTGAGTGATTGAGAATCAATGGCTTACGCGGTTCAAACAGGTCAGTGAGGAAATGCCAACCATCAACCAGTTAGTGCGCAAGGGACGCGTTCCCGCGCGCTGGAAAAGTAAAGTCCCGGCGCTTGCCGGGTCGCCGCAGCGCCGGGGTGTTTGCACGCGCGTCTATACGACGACCCCCAAGAAGCCGAACTCGGCGCTGCGCAAGGTGGCGAAGGTGCGCCTCACCAACGGCTTCGAAGTGATCGGCTACATCGGCGGCGAAGGGCACAACCTGCAGGAACACTCGGTGGTGCTGATTCGCGGCGGCCGAGTGAAGGACCTGCCGGGCGTGCGCTACCACGTGGTGCGCGGTTCGCTCGACACCGCCGGCGTGAAGGACCGCAAGCAAAGCCGCTCCAAGTACGGCGCCAAGCGTGTTAAGGCCGCCTAGCAGGGCAATTTTAAATGCTTAATGTTGAGTGTTGAATGAAAGCTTCAGCGTGAACGCCAATTCAACATTCAACATTCAAAATTCATCATTGGGGTAAAAAGTGCCGCGACGCAGAGAAATACCGAAGCGCGAAATCCTGCCGGATCCGAAATACGGGAGCCAGGACGTTGCCAAGTTCATGAACGTCATCATGACCGGCGGCAAGAAGTCGATCGCGGAGCAGATCGTGTACGGCGCGCTCGACCAGATCAAGAAGAAGACCAGCAAGGACCCGCTGGAAGTTTTCAATCAGGCGGTCAACAACGTGAAGCCGATGGTGGAAGTGAAGAGCCGCCGCGTCGGCGGCGCGAACTACCAGGTGCCGGTCGAAGTGCGGCCGGTGCGGCGCATGGCGCTTGCCATGCGCTGGCTGCGCGATGCCGCGCGCGGGCGCGGCGAGAAGTCCATGGACATGCGCCTGGCGAGCGAGATCGCCGAGGCAGCCGAGGGCAAGGGCGGAGCGATGAAGAAGCGCGAGGAAGTGCACCGCATGGCGGAAGCCAACAAGGCGTTCTCTCATTACCGCTTTTAGCGGCAACAAGAGAATTTTGAATTTTGAGTTTTGAATGTTGAGTTTGAATTCAACCAATACACATTTAGCACTCAACACTCAACACTTAACATTGGTTTACGCAAGTGCCCCGCAAGACTCCCATCGAGCGCTACCGGAACATCGGCATCACTGCCCATATTGATGCCGGCAAGACCACGACCACCGAGCGCATCCTGTTCTACACCGGCGTCTCCCACAAGCTGGGGGAAGTGCACGACGGCACCGCGATCATGGACTGGATGGAGCAGGAGCAGGAGCGCGGGATCACCATCACGTCAGCCGCGACCACCTGCTTCTGGAAGGGGATGGACGGCGCCTCCCCCGAGCACCGCATCAACATCATCGACACGCCAGGGCACGTGGACTTCACCATCGAAGTGGAGCGGTCGCTCCGCGTGCTCGACGGCGCGTGCACGGTGTTGTGCGCCGTGGGCGGAGTTCAGCCGCAGACCGAAACGGTGTGGCGCCAGGCCAACAAGTACCGCGTGCCGCGGCTCATCTTCGTCAACAAGATGGACCGCACCGGCGCCGATTTCAAGCGCGTCTACGAGCAGGTCCAGGCGCGCCTCAAGGCGAATCCCGTCCTGATCCAGCTGCCGATCGGCTCGGAAGAGAAGTTCCTGGGCGTGGTGGACCTCGTCAGGATGAAGGCCATCTACTGGGACGACAGCACCCAGGGCATGAAATTCGAAGCCAGGGATGTGCCCGCCGATATGATGGACGAGGCGAAGGCATGGCGCGAAAAGATGGTCGAGTGCGCCGCCGAGGCTTCCGAAGAGCTGATGAACAAGTATCTCGAAGGCGGGGACCTGTCCGTTGACGAGATCAAGAAAGGGCTGCGTGCCCGCACTATCCACGGCGAGATTTTCCCGATGCTGTGCGGCTCCGCGTTCAAGAACAAGGGCGTGCAGGCAATGCTCGACGCGGCCGTCGATTACATGCCGTCCCCGGTCGACATCCCGCCGGTGAAGGGGATCAAGGAAAACGGCGGGCCGGACGAGCGCGCGCCGACCGATGACGCGCCATTCTCGGCCCTTGCGTTCAAGATCATGACCGATCCTTACGTCGGCCAGCTCACGTTTTTCCGCGTCTATTCCGGCGTGGTCAGTACCGGTGACTCCATCTATAACCCGATCAAGGGCCGCAAGGAACGCATCGGCCGGATTCTGCAGATGCACGCCAATGACCGGGAAGAGATCAAGGAAGTGTTTGCCGGCGACATCGCCGCGGCGGTGGGCCTGAAGGACTACACCACCGGCGACACGCTGACCGATCCGCAGAAGATCATCACGCTCGAGAAGATGGTATTCCCCGAGCCGGTGATCCACGTCGCGGTCGAGCCGAAGACCAAGGCGGACCAGGAAAAAATGGGCATGGCGTTGAGTCGCCTGGCGCAGGAAGACCCCTCGTTCCGCGTGCGGACCGACGAGGAATCCGGCCAGACCATCATCTCCGGCATGGGCGAACTGCACCTCGAGATCATCGTCGACCGCATGAGGCGCGAGTTTGGCGTGGAAGCCAACGTCGGCGCGCCGCAGGTCGCCTACCGCGAGACCATCAAGAAAAGTTGCGAAAAGGTCGAGGGCAAATTCATCAAGCAGACGGGCGGGCGCGGCCAGTACGGCCACGTCTGGTTGAGGGTCGACCCGCAGCCGCCCGGCACGGGTTTTGAATTCGTGGACGCGGTCAAGGGCGGCAACGTGCCGCGCGAATTCATCCCTGCCGTCAAGAAAGGAGTCGTGGAAAACCTGCCCAACGGAGTGCTGGCCGGCTTCCCGATCGTGGACGTCAAAGTCACGTTGTTCGACGGCTCGTCCCACGACGTGGATTCCAACGAAAATGCGTTCAAGATGGCGGGCTCGATGGCGTTCAAGGAGGGGCTCCGCCGCGCCAGCCCGACGCTGCTCGAGCCCATCATGTCGGTGGAAGTCGAAACGCCGGAAGATTTCATGGGCAACGTGGTGGGCGACCTGAGTTCGCGCCGCGGCGTGATCCAGGGCATGGACGACATGCCGGGCGGCGGCAAGGCGGTGCGGGCGGAGGTACCTCTCGCCGAGATGTTCGGCTATTCGACCTCCATGCGCTCGCTGTCCCAGGGGCGCGCCACGTATTCCATGGAGTTCAAGCATTACGCCGAGGCGCCGAAGAGCGTCGCTGAGGCAATCATCAACAAGCACACCGGTAAAGAAGAAAAGAGATAGGACTCCTATCTCTTTTCTTCTTAATGGAATTTATTAGTTTTGTTGCAGATTGCGGAGTCAGGTGTTGAAGCGGAGACAGTGGTAGTAGTGGTAGAAGAGTGGTGCTACGGATAGCGGAGCAAAAAAATATGGGCAAGGCAAAATTTCAGCGCACCAAGCCGCACGTGAACGTGGG